>DATHEP010000292.1:0-4101 GCA_035318525.1 Conexibacter sp. | reverse complement strand
CGCTTCATCTGCGCGAGCGCGGCCCGGTCCTCATCGCCTGCCCGACGTGTGGCCGCCTGCAGTTCGACATGGACACCGTCGTAGCTGACATCGAGAAGCGCCTGGAGGCCTACGAGGAGCCGATCGAGGTCGCCGTCCTCGGCTGCGCCGTCAATGGCATCGGCGAGGCCTCGCACGCCGACTTCGGCATCACCGGCGCGAAGAACGAGGGCCTGATCTTCAGCCGCGGCAGAGCGCTGCGCAAGGTGCCGACCGAGCAGTTGGTCGACACGCTGTTCGAGGAGATCGACAAGTACGTCGGCTCGGGCGCGAAGCGCATCGACGTCGACGAGCGCGAGGCGTCCGAGGGCGCGGCGTGGCTGCAGGCGATCGAGGACGAGAACGCGGGGGAGATGACGCCTGAGCGCCTCGCCGCGCTGGAGAAGGCGCAGCAGGCGGAGGATGCCGACGAGATGTCGGGTGCGTTGATGGAGACGGTTGCGGAGCGGGCGCGGTTGGACGAGGCCGCTTCGCCGACCGCTGGTCGGCGCTTCACGCGGACCTGATCTGCTGCGGGTCCGGCGCTGTTGGCGGGCGGGTCCTGTCGGCTCCGGGTGCGCGCACACCGCCCTATCGGGCGGCGCACGTGCATCCTCACCGCCACCCGCCCGATCGGCGTGGGCGGTGCACGGGTGGCGGTAGCCTCGCCGCGTGCTTGCTTCTGACCGCTCTGGCTCCGGTCCGCCGCTCGTGCTCGTCCACGGGATCGGCTCGCGCCGCGGCGTGTGGGATCCGGTCGTCGGCCGGCTCGCCTCGGAGCGCGACGTGCTCGCGGTCGACCTGCCTGGATTCGGCGACTCGCCCGTGCTGCCCTCCGGCATCGCACCGAGCGTCGGTGCGTTCGCGGATGCGCTTGTGGCTTGGTGGAGCGCGCTTGGCATCGAGTGGCCGCACGTCGCAGGCAACTCGCTCGGCGGCGGGATCGCGCTGGAGCTGGCGCGCGCGGGCGTCGTCAGCTCTGCGACCGCGCTGTCGCCGATCGGCTTCTGGAGCCCGCTGGAGAACCGCTACGGCAGGGTCGTGCTGCGCACGTCGCGCTTCCTGTCGGTCCACGCCGGCGCTCAGCTTGCGCGCCTCGTGCAGTCGCGGGCCGGACGCGCGGTCACGATCGGGCACATGTACGGACGCCCGGGACGCAAGGACCCGCGCGAGGCTGCGCTGGACGTCGAGATGCTTGCCGCCGCGCCGGGCTGGAAGGCGACGCTGGAGCGGCTCGAGTACGACTTCCGCGACGGCGGGCAGCTCGACAGCGTCCCCGTCACGATCGGCTGGGGCACGCGCGACCGGCTGCTGATCCCGCGCCAGGCGGAGCGCGCCCGCGCCGCGCTGCCGCGTGCCCGCCACGTGCCGCTGCCCGGCTGCGGGCACATCCCGATGAGCGACGACCCCGAGGGCGTCGCCGCGCTGGTGCTCGCCGGCAGCGCAACTCCCCTTGCAGGGCCGGGTTCAAGATCCTGAAAACGATCCCTCCCGGCCGCCCACGCCGTTACAGTCCCGGCGCGCCCCGCCTCCCCCCTGAAAGGACCGCTCGACGTGAAGCTCCGCCGCACGCTGCCCCTGCTCCTGGTCGCGCTGTTCGCCGCGTCCCTGGCTGTGCCCGCGACGAGCGGCGCCTACGTCGTCGGCATCGCCGACCAGAACGCGACGTTCTTCGACAACGCGTACCTGCAGCAGCTCGCACCGACGCGGACGCGCTACATCACGCCGTACGACTCGGTCTTCAAGGACCGTGAGATGGTCGACGCCTGGATGGGCGCCGCGCGCGACGCGGGCATGGAGGTCGTCGTCGCGTTCAACCCGCCGGCGGGCATGAGATGCCCGAACATCGGGCGCGCGAAGGGCTGCAAGCCGGTCAGCGCGGCGGCCTACAGACGCGCCTTCCGGGCTTTCCGTGCGCGCTATCCGTGGGTGCGGATGTACCAGCCGTGGAACGAGGTCAACAACCTCACGCAGCCGACGGCGCGCTACCCCGAGGCGGTCGTGACGTACTACCAGATCGCCAAGGCGAATTGCCGGGGCTGCACCGTTCTCGGCGCCGACCTGCAGGACCTGCCGAACCTCGTCAGCTACGCGACGAAGGTGATGGACACCTTCAGAAGACGCCGTGTGCGCATGCCGCAGCTGTGGGGCCTCCACAACTACACGGACATCAACCGCTTCATCAAGGACAGAAACAGCAGCCTGCGCAGAGTCTCGAGACTGCTCCCGGGGAAGATCTGGCTGACTGAGACCGCCGGCCTGTTCCGCTTCCAGCCGCAGAACGCGCGCCAGTCGTTCCGCCCCGATCTGCAGCGCCAGAAGCGCGCGATGGAGGCGATCTTCAAGCAGGCCAACCTCTACCGCAGGAAGGTCGCGCGGGTCTACCTCTACCAGTGGTTCGCGTCCCCGCCGACGAACCGCTGGGACTCCGCGGTGCTCGACGTCCACGGGCAGCCGCGGCCGGTCTACTCGGTGCTTGAGCGCTACCGCCTGTTGTTCCGCTAGTCACTAGGCTTCGGGCGCGATGACGCGCCTGAGCCAATATCTGCTGCCGACCGAGAAGCAGGCCCCCGCCGACGCGGAGGCGATCTCGCACAAGCTGATGGTGCGGGCCGGGCTGGTGCGCCAGCTCGGCACCGGGCTGTGGACGTGGCTGCCGGCCGGCTGGCGCGTGCACGAGAAGGTCGTCGGGATCGTGCGCGAGGAGCTCAACGCGATCGGCGCGCAGGAGCTGCTGATGCCGGTGCTCAATCCGGCCGACCCGTGGAAGCGCACCGGCCGCTGGGAGATCGACGAGCTGTTCAAGCTGCAGGATCGCAAGGGCGCCGACATGGTGCTCGCGATGACGCACGAGGAGATCGTCACGACGCACATGGCGCAGGTCGTGCGCTCCTACCGCGACCTGCCGCTGATCCTCTACCACTTCCAGACGAAGGAGCGCGACGAGCCGCGCCCGCGCGCGGGGGTGCTGCGGACACGCGAGTTCATCATGAAGGACTCCTACACGTTCGACCGCGACGAGGAGGGCCTGGCAGTCAGCTACGACAAGCACGTCGGCGCCTACGACCGCATCTTCGAGCGCTGCGGGCTGGAGTGGTACCGCGTCGAGTCGGACGTCGGGATGATGGGCGGCTCCGGCGCACACGAGTACATGGCGCCGTGCGCGGCGGGGGAGGACGCGGTCGCGCTCGCGCCCGGCTACGCGGCGAACGTCGAGATCGCGAGCGCGGACGCGCAGCCGGTCGAGCTGCCGGCGCCGCTCGGCGCGCCCGAGGAGGTCCACACGCCGGGCCAGCGCACGATCGAGGACGTCTCGCGCCAGCTCGGGCTGCCGACCGCCGCGCAGCTCAAGGCGTTCCCCGTGATGGTCGAGGGTCGCGGCCTCGTGCTCGTGCTCGTGCGCGGCGATCACCGCGTCAACGAGGTCAAGC
Organism: Conexibacter sp.; assembly: GCA_035318525.1. Taxonomy (GTDB): domain Bacteria; phylum Actinomycetota; class Thermoleophilia; order Solirubrobacterales; family Solirubrobacteraceae; genus Conexibacter. The sequence continues at coordinate 652 of DATHEP010000292.1, read as the reverse complement.
TGCGCAACGCGCTCGGTGCGCCGTTCCGCCCGGCGCAGCCGGACGAGTTCGAGTCGCGCATCGGCCCGTCCGGGTCGATGGGCCCGGTCGGCGCGAACGCGCCCGTGCTGCTCGACGCGGCCATCGGCGAGGGCGGCTATGTGACGGGCGCGAATCGCCCCGACTTCCACCTGCGCGGCGTCGAAGCGGGCCGCGACTTCGCGTTCGAGCGCGCAGACGTGCGCACCGTGGAGGCGGGGGACACGGTGAACGGCCATGCGATCCGCATCGAGGCGGCGATCGAGGTCGGCAACATCTTCAAGCTCGGCACGCGCTACTCGGAGGCGCTTGGGGCGACGTACCTCGACGAGTCGGGCGCCGCGAAGCCGATCGTGATGGGCTCCTACGGCATCGGCCCCGCGCGCATCGCCGCCGCCGCCGTCGAGCAGACGGCCGACGAGCACGGGATCGCGTGGCCGCGCGCGATCGCCCCGTTCGCCGTCCAGCTCGTCGGGCTCGGAAGAGCGGACAGCGAGGAGCAGGCGTACGCGGAGCGGCTGTACGACGAGCTGCGCGCGCTCGGCACGGAGGTGCTCTACGACGACCGCGACCTCGGACCCGGTCAGAAGTTCGCCGACGCGGAGCTGCTCGGCGCACCACTGCGGGTCACGGT
>DATHEP010000291.1:0-2045 GCA_035318525.1 Conexibacter sp. | reverse complement strand
ATCAGCAGCGCCGCGGTGCCCAGGTCCGCGTCGATCGAGGCGACCGCGTCGTGCGCCACGCGCACGTCGTAGTGGCGCACGTAGGCGTCGAGCGCGCTGTAGAGGATGCACTGCTCGGTCACCTGGCCGGTGAGGATCACGGTCTCGACCTCGCGCTGTCTGAGCAGGTGGTCGAGCGCCGTGCCGTAGAAGACGCTATGGCGGACCTTCTGCAGGAACGCGCAGTCGTCGTCCGGGATGAGCGGCTTGACGAGCTCCGGTCGTCGTCCGGCGAGCGCGCGCTCGACGAGGTCGTGGCGCGTCGCCGCGAAGTCGCCGTGGTTGTCGTTGACGTAGACGAGGTCGACCGTGTCGGCACCGACGTCGCGCGCTCGCACGAGCAGCGCGCGCAACGGCTCGACTGCGTGCACCGCGCTCTCGGCGAGAGCATCCGCATCCTCGTGGTCGTATGGATTGAGCATGTCGACGACGAGCAGCGCGGCGGATGGCATGTCCGCTCCATACCCGTGCGTTGCCGCCCGCGCACGTGGGTAGCCGGGTGACATGGCGGACGAGGAACGCACGGAGCGGCGAGAGGTGCGCGCCCAGGATCCGTCGCTGACGCCGGAGGCGAACCGGGCGCTGACGGACGAGTTGCGCGCGGCCGTCGGCAGCGACGCGGTCGATCTTCCGGCCGGTCGCCCGCGCGCCGAGCGCGACCGGCACGGCGGGCACTCCGGCTTCACCGTGGGCCTGCGGGCGAACCGGCTCGCGATCGGCATCACGCTCCTCGGGGCGCTGGTCGTCGGCGCGATCCTGTCGCTCGTGACCGGCTCCTGGTGGTTCCTGCTGCTGGCGCTCGGCGTGCACGCGCTCGCGACGATCGCGGTCCTCGGCCTGGTGCTCGGCATGACGAGGCAGACCGAGCATCTGTCGCCCGGTGCCGCTGCACGGCTCGAGGACGAGGGCGTCAGCGACCCGGACGCGGTCTTCAACGACCTCGTGGACCAGTACGCGCCGCGAGGAGCCGAGGGCGGGGCGCGCACGACGCCGGCGCACGAGGATCCGGCACAGGCGCAGGCCGAGCAGCGCTCGGCCGTGACGCCGTCGGAGGGACCGAGCAGACCGGTCGGCCCCGGCGACGCCGGGCCGGGTTGACCTCGGTCTCCGGATGCAGCCAGCAGAGCGTGACCGCGGTGCCGCGCGGGTACAGCTCAGCGTATGCGGACGCACGGACCCGACGACGATGTCCCGGTCGGCGAGTCGCGTGAGCCCGTGGCCGCCTCAAGCGGACGCCCTCAGGGGATGGTGCCTGGCCGCGAGCGCCGGCGCACGAAGGCCGAGCGCGGACTCATGCGCTTCGTCGCGACCGGCGGGATCGTCGGGATCGCGGTGCTGCTGGGCGCCGTGCTCGTCGGCCAGGACGTCGCCGGCTGGATCGTCGGCCTCGTCATCGGCTTGACGTCGGTGATCCTGGCCGCGTTGCTTTGGTCCTCTCGCCAGCTCTAGTAGCGGGAGCTGCTCGATGCCTTGAGGAAACGCGACGCCGCGAAGCCCGCCACGAGCCCGATCGCCACGACCGCGAGCGGCTGACGGCGGCCGAAGTCCTCCACGTCACGGAGGATGCGCGATGCTTGGGAAGCCGTTCGGTGGGAAGACCTAATGGTCGATGGCGGCGATCGCCCCCACGACGTCCAGGCGAAGCTTCGCCATCCCGCCAGCCCGTGGACCGTTGTCGCGGACGCTGATCGCACATCTGACGGAGTCGCCAGGTCGCGATGCGTCCTGGCCACGAGACGAGATCGTGAGCCTCGATCCGATCGGGGACGAGGATCTGCAGCTCGCGCTGTATCTCTGTTACGAGCTGCACTACAGCGAGCTCGTCGGCGTCGATCCCGCGTGGGAGTGGGATCCGGCTCTGCTCGCGTTCCGCGCTTCTCTGGAGCGACCGTTCGAGGCGGCGGTGCGAGCCAGCGTGCCCGCCTCCGAGGAACGGGACCTGACGGAAGTCGGGGATGCGCTTCGACGGATCGTGGCCGGGGACGACGGGCCGCCCCTCTCGCGCT
>DATHEP010000290.1:0-6223 GCA_035318525.1 Conexibacter sp. | reverse complement strand
TTGCGATTGCCGACCTCTACCTCGACGGTCAGCGGGAGCTCGGCGTCGCCTGCGCCGGTCCGGGCACGCCGGGGGTGCGCATACTCGAGCGCGACGCGGCCGGCACATACGCGCAAATAGTCTCCGACAGCCCAGCGTGCGACGCCGGGCTGGCGAGCGTGGCGGCGGGCAACTTCGACGGGGACCCCTACGCTGACCTCGCAGTCGACTGCCTGACGGATCGGCTCGACGTGCTGTCCAGCCACGCCGGCTTCGGCCCGCTCAGGGGCCCGGACAACGGGATCAATCCCGTTCCGTGGTTCACCTTTCCGACCGGTCCGAGCAACCCCGCGTTCTTCAAGTTGCAGGCCCAGGACGTGAACAGCGACGGCTTCGACGACGTGCTCGTCACGGATGTCGGGAACTCCGCCGCCGTCGTCGCGGATGGCCGGGCGAACGGGCAGTTCTACCCAGACAGGAGCCCAGCCTCGACCCGCGTGGGGAACCGTTTTCCGATCGCGGCCAACCTGCGCGAGGTCATCGCCGCGGACGTGAACGAGGACGGCAAGCGCGACCTCGTGGCCGTGGCCGGCAGCCAGATCGCAATTCGGCTCAACACCACTCCCGTCCCGGGGCTGCGTAGCGGCTCCAGCTCGGGTGTCGGCCCCACCGCGGCCACCCTCGGCGGAATCGTCAATCCGGGCGGTACGGAGAACGCAAACAGCACGACGTACCGCTTCGAGTACGGGACCACCGGCGCGTATGGCGAGACAACGGCCGCACTTCCGTCGGGCGCCAGCCTCGCGGGGGACTCGTATGTGTCCGTGAGCGCGCAGCTCGACGGGCTCGCCCCGGAGACCGGCTACCACTACCGGATCGTCGCGAGCAACGGCCACGGGACGACGTACGGCAGCGATCGCACGTTCAAGACCGCCGCGACGCCCCCGCAGGGCGGCGGGCAGCAGCAGACGCCCGACGAGCCCGGCCCGAGCGTCGACCGGACTGCCCCCGAGCTCGCACTGTCGGTCGCCGGCTCCATCAAGCGAGGGACGTTCCTGAAGAAGGGCATCCGGGTCAGTGGAAATGCGGGCGAGGAGTCGACGCTCGAATTCGAGCTGGTCGGTCGCACCAAGAGCCTGCGACTGGCACGCGTTGGTGACGTGGTGCTCGCGGAGCGCAGCCTCCCACGCGCGGCGGGTCCGCAGGCCACCACGCTCAGGCTGCCGAGGTCCTTCCGGCGCAGCCTGAGCCGGCGTTTCACCCTCACGATCCGGGTGACCGCCACCGATGCAGCGGGCAACCGCACCGTGAAGACGAGCACGCTGAAGGTGCGCTGAACGTAGGGGACCCCCTGAGCCTCCGGGCTCAGGGGGTCGCCTGAAAGTTCAGGGGTAAGGATTAGGGGTTCACCCGATGTGCGAGGGGCGGCGGCGATGCAGGCTGGGGAATATGAAACTTCTCTGCAGCCTGATCATCATCGTCGTCGCAGCCCTCGCCGCCGCGTCACCGGCCATGGCCGACGTGACCGTCGAAGGAACGGGCGAGCCGGCCTTCACGAACTCAGCCGACAACACCCAGTGGATCCGCTGGCAGGCGCCGGCCGGAAGTGATGCCTACCGCCTCCACGCGCGCTGGTACCGGGACGGTGCACAGGTGACAGAGACCACCTGGCCTGTGTCCGGGAGCGGCGACGTGACCTGGCTCAACTGGACGGGCGTCGCGGCGCTCGAGCACGGCAGGTCGTACGCGATCTGCGTCGTCGGCGAGTACTCCCTGCCCAACGACAGCCTGTTCTTCCCCGACGGCCCGAACTCGTGCACGGCCGGGACGATGCAGGGCAAGCGCACGTCGACCACGATCGACCGGAGCAAGCCGAACACCTCCGTCGCCGCCGCCGGGGGCGCCGCCTTCACGGCGCAGCAGACGATCCCGGTGTCGATCGGCTTCCAGGACGACGTGGCGGGCCCGTACCCGGCGACCTTCGTGTGCGTGAAGGCCGGAGCGGACCCGTGCGAGGGCGGATATGCCTTCTCGGACGAGTGCAGCCACCCGGCCGGCGGTGGGAAGAGCACGACGTTCAACTGCAACGTCGACGCGTCCGAGCTTCCGGACGGCCCGGTCACGATCTGCGTGGTGGCGGCCGACGCCTCGGTGCCGAACAACGCGGGCTCGCCCGATCAAACGAGGAACGCGAGCCAGGCGAACCTCTCGGACAAGCAGTGCGACACCGTCGTGCTGGACCGGCAGGGCCCGTCGCTGGCGCTGAACGCGTCGAAGACCGTGACCTTGACTGGCGAGCAGGTGGCGTTCTCGGCTGATGCGAGCGACTCGGTGTCCGGCATCGACACGGCCACGTCGAGCTGGGAGTTCGGCGACGGGACGCCGGCCGCCGCGGGCAGCGTGGCGAGCCATTCGTTCGATCGGCCCGGGACCTACGTCGTCAGCTTCCGCGCCAAGGACAAGGCGGGCAACGAGACGACCGCCCAGAAGTCGATCACGGTGGAGGCTCCGCCGAGCGGCGGTACGCCCTCGCCAGGCGACAGCACGCCGCCGCCGAGCGGCGGTACCCCCTCGCCGGGCGGCAGCACCCCTCCACCGGGCGGCAGCGCGCTGCCGGGCATCCGGATCGGCGGCGTCCGCGTGATCGTTCCGAAGGCTGTCCGGCTCGGCAAGGCGAGGCAACTCGTCCTGCGCGCGCAGGCCGAGCAGGCGGGCGTCCTGACGCTGCGCCTCACGCGCGGCAAGAAGATCTACTCGCGCCTCAGCGTGGGCCTCGCGCCCGGCGAGACGACCCAGCGGCTGCGGCTTCCGAAGCGGCTCGAGCGCGGCACCTACATGGTGAAGATCGCGTTCAAGGCCACGGGCGGCAGCTACACGGCGGCCGGCACGGCGAAGGTCGTGCTGCGAACGGCGAGCTAGCGCAGGGGGCGAGCGATCCCGCTGAAGTAGCCCCACCGCGCGTGGAGCACGAGCCGAAGCGCCTCGCCGGCGCGTTCCCGGGCGACGGACAGCGAGCCGAGCACGGGCTCGAGCGGGGCGAGCGCATCGGCGATGGGATCCTCCGCGGGCGTGCGGAAGTAGGCGAGCGCGTCGTCCGGCACGCCGTAGTGCAGGCGCGCTGCCCGCCGGCGGGCGGCGTTGTGCGACTGCGTCTCGCCGTCGACGCCGACCATGAGTCCGATCCACCCCTCCAGGAACGGGCGCGAGGCGACGGACCGCTGGATCGCGATCATTGTCTCTGTCTCCGGGCCGGGCCGCGCCATCGCGAGCTGCTCCGGCCCGACCCCGAACGCTGCGCAGACCTGCGCCCACTCCGCGCAACGGCCCGGACCCTCGGCGGGCAGGGCGCCGTCCTCGATCGCCGCGCGCCGCAGCAGCAGCGCGCGCAGCGGCCCCGGTGGCGCCTGCGCGGCGAGCGTGGCCAGTACCGCCGGGAAGGCGCGGTGCCAGCACCACTGCTCGATCGCCCAGCGCGCGAGCTCGCTGGAGGTCAGTTCGCCGGCCACCAGCCGCTGATGGGTCGGGTGCTCGCGTCCGACCGGGCAGCGCTCGAGCTCGATCGCCGCGAGCGCGCGCAGCTGCAGGAGCGCCCCGGGCGGGCTCACCTTGAGGGCCCCGCCTGCGCGATCGCCTGCATCTCCCCGACGCGGACCAGCTTCACGCGCGGCCGCCCCTGCGGCTCGCCGGTGGCCCGCTCATGCGCGTCGATCGCGCACCAACGGTCCCAGGTGACGAGCCCCGGCACACGCGCGCGCAGCCATGCGACGACCTCGTCCGCGCTCGCTCGCTCGCCCTTTGGCGCCCGACCTGCGGCGAGGTCCGCGAGCAGGTGCTCCGCCGTCTCCGCCGCGCAGCGCTTGTTCGTGCCGATCACGCCCTGCGGACCGCGCTTGATCCAGCCTGCGACGTAGGTGCGCTCCAGCGGCTCTGCGTCGAGTTGCTTGACACGGCCGCCGACGTTCGGCACGACGCCGCGGCGCTCGTCGAAGGGCAGGCCCGGCAGCCCACGGCCGCGATAGCCGACCGAGCGCAGCACGAGCCCGCACTCGATCTCCTCGTGCTCCCCGGTGGCAACCGCGTGCAGGGCGCCGCCGTCGCCCACCTCGATGCGGTTGCACATGACGCGCAGCCCGCGCACGCGACCGCGCGCGTCACCGAGCAGCGAGATCGGCGAGCGCAGGAAGCGCAGGTCCACGCGGCGCGCGTGGCCGCGCGGCGGACGCTGCGCATACGTCCGCAGGAGCTCGACGTTGCGCTGAGCCGTGGCGTCGGCGTCGGCCGAGGCGAGCCAGACCTTGCTGTGCGCGTCGAGCTCGAGCTGCGCCGGGTCGACGACCACGTCGGCGCGCGTCAGCTCGCCAAGCTCCAGCACCTCGGGATGCGTGAAGGCTGCCTGCGCGGGGCCGCGGCGCCCGAGTACCACAACCTGCTCGACCGCGGCCTTCGCGAGCGCGTCGAGCGCGTGGTCGGCCGTGTCGGTGCGGCGCAGCTCGGACGGCTCGGCCACCAGCATCCGCGCGACGTCGAGCGCGACGTTGCCGTTGCCGATCACGACGGCGCGTTGTACGGACAGGTCGAAGGCGTCGTCGGCGTGCGCGGGGTGGCCGTTGTACCAGGCGACGAACGTGCTCGCCGCGTGGACGCCGCCGAGCTGCTCGCCCGCGATCCCGAGCCGCCGGTCGTCGGACATGCCGACCGTGTAGAGGACCGCGTCGTACCGCGCGAGCAGCTCGTCGCAGCCGACGTCCTCGCCGACCTCCACGCCGCCGAAGAAGCGCAGCGCCGGGTGCGCCGCCGCCTTGTCGAACACGCGCGTGACGCTCTTGATCTTCGGATGGTCGGGCGCGACGCCGGCCCGCACGAGCCCGAACGGCGTCGGCAGCGCTTCGTACAGGTCCACCTCGATGCCGCCGCGGAGGAGGTGCTGGCTGGCGTAGAACCCGGAGGGCCCGGCCCCGACCACCGCGACCCGATGCGTCATCGTCAGCCGATCCCGCCGTCGACTACAAGCGCCTGGCCGGTCATGTACGACGCCTCGTCGGAGGCGAGGAAGACGATCGCCGCCGCGATCTCCTCGGGCGCTGCCAGGCGCCCGAGCGGGATCCGCTCTCGGACGAACGCGTCCAGTCCCGCCTGGCCGCCCATGTGCGCGATCGACGGCGCGTTGAAGCTCGTGTTGGTCCAGCCGGGGCAGACCGCGTTCACGCGGATCCCGGCGCCGGCCACCTCCGCCGCGAGCGTCTTCGTGAACGCCACGATCGCCCCCTTCGACGCCGCGTAGGCGCCCAGCCCCGGCGCCGCCTTGACGGCCGCCAGCGAGGCGTTGTTTACGATCGCTCCGCCGCCGCGTGCGGTCAGGTGACTGATCCCGTGCTTCGCCGTCAGGAAGCAGGACCTGGCGTTGACCGCCATCACCTGCTCCCACTCCTCCTCTGTGCAGTCGACGACATCGCCGGCGTACTGGACGCCCGCGTTGTTCACGATCACGTCGATGCCTCCGTGGGCCGCCGCGGCCTCGTCAAGCAGTGCGCACACCTCCGCGCTCGAGGACACGTCGGCCTGCACGAACGTGGCGCTGCCGTCGGCCGCGCCGATGGCCGACACCGCGTCGCTCCCGGCGGCTTCGTCGCGGTCGACGACCACCACGTGCGCGCCGCGCCGCGCCAGCCCGAGCGCGGCCGCCCGTCCGATCCCCGCTCCCGCGCCCGTCACGATCGCGACGCGCCCTTCCATCGGCGCGTCCATCTACGCCTCCAGCGCTCGCGTCGAGGCCCTGAGCGCGGCAGCCAGGATCTCCTGGTCCTGCTCGATCGTGCCGCCCGCGACGCCGACCGCGCCCGCCACCTCGCCGTCGATCCGCACGACGTCGCCGCCGCCGAACGTCACGAAAGGCTGGCTGCCGGCGACCTCGAGCGCGTAGAGCGGGTGCCCGGGCTGGGTGTCGGGCGCGATCTCGCCGGTCGCGCGGTTCAGCGACCGGGCGGTGTAGGCCTTGCCCTGCGCGGTCTCGATGCTCACGAGCAGCGCGCCGTCCATGCGCGCGAACGCCAGCGGCTCGCGGCCCGCGTCGACAACGGCGACGCTCACCGGGACCTCGATCGCACGCGCGTGCTCGAGCGCGGCGTCGATCAGACGTTGCGCGTCGGCCAGAGTCAGCTGTCTCACGTCAGTTCCTTTCACTCAGGTGGGTCGTCTCGGAGCGGGATCACACGGGCGGGGGCGCCATCGACCACAGGAAGTAGGC
>DATHEP010000289.1:0-6950 GCA_035318525.1 Conexibacter sp. | reverse complement strand
ATGTCCTTGACGCCGTCGCACTTGTTCGCCGCGATGATCACGGGGATCCGGTGCCCGCCGCCTCCCCGCCGCAGCAGGTCGGCCATCTCCTGGTCGCCGGGGCGCATGCCGGCGCGTGCGTCGACGACGAACAGCGCCGCCTGGGCGTCGGCGAGCGCGGCGCGCGCCTGCTCCTGGATCGAGCGCGACAGCTCGTCGCGGTCGTCGAGGTCGACGCCGCCGGTGTCGATCAGCGTGAGTCTGCGCCCGTTCCACTCGGTGCGCAGCTCCTTGCGGTCGCGGGTCAAGCCGGGTCGCTCGTGCACGATCGCCTCGCGCGACTGCGTGAGGCGGTTCACGAGCGAGGACTTGCCCACGTTCGGGTAGCCGACGACGGCGATCTTCATGAGCCGCTCCGTGGCGCGACGCGAGTCGCGCACGAGCGACCCGCGCGGAGCTTCCGGATCACGATGCATCCGGCTCGTTCGGTGATCTCGACCTCGTCGCCTGCATGAATGCCGTAACGCTCGCGCAGCGCCTTCGGCACGACGACGTGCCCCGTTCTCCAGATCTTCGGCATCCGGCCAGTATGCCCTTTACCCACCAGCCTGGCGGTGAGCCGCGGCCACGAGCGCGACGACGCGGGCGATCACCGCGTCCTGCGTCAGGCCCGTGGTGTCGAGCTCGACGGCATCGGGGGCGGCCTCGAGCGGCGAGTGCTCGCGGGTCGTGTCGCGCTCGTCGCGGATCGCCTGCTCCGCGAGCACGGTCCCGACGTCGGCGCCGATCTGCTCGGCGCGGCGACGAGCGCGCTCCTCGGGGCTGGCGGTGAGGAAGACCTTGACGGCCGCGTCGGGCGCGACGACGGTGCCGATGTCGCGCCCCTCGGCGACCCAGTCGCCGCTCGCGACGAGCCGCTGCTGCTGGGCGACGACCGCGGTGCGCACCTGCGGATCGGCGGCGACGCGGGACGCGGCCTCAGACGCCTTCGGAGTGCGGATCGCCTCCGTCACGTCGCGCCCGTCGAGCAGCACCCGCTCCCCCAGCTCGATCCGCACTGCGGCCGCGACCTCGCCGGGTGGGTCGTGCGGCCGCTCGCTCGCCGCCAGCCCGACGCAGCGGTACATCGCGCCCGAGTCGAGATACGTGAAGCCGAGCGCGTCGGCGACGGCGTGCGCGACCGTGGACTTGCCGGCCCCCGCGGGCCCGTCGATCGCGACGACCATGGCGCGGCAGGCTAGCGCGGGCGGGCCGTCGAGGGGCCGACGTGGGACCGACGAGCGGCAGACGACGTGTCGCGCCGGCGGAAGCCGGGAAGGAGCGGGACATGGTCGGCGAGATCTCGTTCTTCGAGCTGGGCGTCGAGGACGTCCAGCGCGGGCGCGCCTTCTATGAGGGCCTGTTCGGCTGGCGCTTCGAGCGCGGCCCGTCGGGCGAAGGCTGGACGATCGGCACGGGCGGCGCGCCCGGCGGCATGCACGGCGGCGACGCGAGTGCCGCTCCCTACCTGTTCTTCGCCGTCGACGACATCGGGGCGGCGCTGGCGCGCGTGCGCGAGCTGGGCGGCACGGTCGAGGAGATGGACGTCGAGGGCGACGCGGACGCGGTCGCGCGCTTCGGCCGCTTCAAGCTGTGCCGCGACGACCAGGGCTCGCCGTTCGGCCTGCACCAGCCACCGGCGCGCGGCGCCTGACGCCGGCCGGGCTAGCGCGCGAGCAGCGTCGCGAGGTCGGCCGCGAAGCCGGGGTAGGAGACGGCGGCCGCCTCCATCCCCTCCACCTCGACGCCCTCGCGCGAGGCGAGGCCGGCGACGGCGCCGAGCATCGCGAGGCGATGGTCGCCGTGGGAGCCGATGCGGCCGCCGCGCAGGCCGCCGCTTCCGCGCACGACGAATCCATCCTCCGTCGCCTCGATGTCGGCACCGAGGCCGCGCAGCCCCTCGACGACGGTGGCGATGCGATCGGACTCCTTCACGCGCAGCTCCTGCGCACCGCGCACGACCGTCGCGCCCTCCGCGAAGCAGCCCAGCAGCGCGACCAGCGGCAGCTCGTCGATCGCGAGCGGGACCTCCTCCGCCTCGACCGTCGTGCCGCGCAACGGGCCGTGCGCGACGTCGAGCTCGGTCACGGGCTCGACCGGCGCGAACGTCCCGTGCGGCTCCAGCTCGCCGAGCACGATCGCGCCCATCCGCTCGAGGATCCGCAGGAAGCCGGTGCGCGTCCAGTTGACGTTGACGTCCTCCAGCACGATCCGCGAGCCGGGCACGAGCACGGCGGCGGCGACGAAGAAGGCGGCCGAGGAGAGGTCGCCCGGCACGTCGACCGCCTCGAGCTCGAGCTCGTCGGTGTGGCGCACGGTGACCCGCGCGCCGTCGCGCTCGATCGGGGCGCCGGCGCGCGCGAGCATCCGCTCGGTGTGGTCGCGGCTCGGCGCCGGCTCGACGACGGTCGTCCCGTCGGCGGTCGTCAGTCCGGCGAGCAGCACGCACGACTTGACCTGCGCGCTCGCGACCGGCAGCACGTACTCGATCCCATGCAGGTCGGTGCCGTGGACCGTGAACGGCGGGAAGCGGCCGTCGCGCGCGTCGATCCGCGCGCCCATCAGGCGCAGGGGCTCGGCGACGCGGTCGACCGGCCGGCGGCGGATCGAGTCGTCGCCGTCGAGCGTCCACGAACGTCCTTGCTGCGCGGCGAGCCAGCCGGGCAGCAGCCGCATCAGCGTGCCGGCGTTGCCGACGTCGATCGGGTGCTCAAGCGTCTGCGCGTTGCGCAGGCCGGTACCGCGGATCACCAGCTCGCCGCCGCCGCGGCGCTCGACGAGCGCCCCCACGGCCTCGACCGCGGCGAGCGTCGAGTTGGTGTCGGCCGCGTCGAGGTAGTTGCGCACGACGACCGCCTCGGTCGACATCGCCGCCAGCAGCGCCGAACGGTGCGAGATCGACTTGTCGGCGGGGACGCGCAGCGTGCCGCGCAGGCCGCGGCCCGGCGGGTCGAAGCGGGCGGTCGAGGTGCCGGCGGCGGTCACGCGGGGGCTCCGGCAGGCGAGCGCGTCGCCGCCGACGCGAGCGGGACGAGCCCGGTCATGCGCGTGCCACCGGGAAGCCGCGCTCGCCGACCAGCGCGAGCGCGCGCTGCGCCGGCTCATCGCCCGCGATCCACAACGCGACGACGCCCTCGCTGTGGTCGGGAGCCGGGTAGAGCGCCATGTCCGTGATGTTGACGCCGGCTCTCGCGAGCTCGAGCGCGAGCGTCGCGACGACGCCCGGCTCGTTCGGCACCGAGACGCGCAGCTCATGCAGCGGGCCGGCGGCGAGCTGCGCCTCGAGCAGGCGGCGGCGGTCGTCGGCGGCGCCATCGTTCCAGCCCGTCACGGCGGTTGCGTCGGCGGCGGCGAGCGCCTCGCGCACGGCACCGAGCCGCGCGATCGCGTCGTCCATCCGCTCGATCAGCGCGTCGCGATTCGCGAGGTAGATGTCGGTCCAGATCGCGCTGTTCGCGCCAGCGACGCGCGTCGCGTCGCGGAAGCTCGGGCCGGTCGCCGGCAGGCGCTCGGCGTCGTCGTCGCCGGCGAACGCCGCCGCCGCCTGCGCGACGAGCACGTTCGCGAACACGTGCGGCAGATGCGAGACGGCCGCCAGCATCGTGTCGTGCGTCGCCGCGTCGATCGTCGCGGGGCGCGCACCCAGGTCTCTGATCAGCCGGTGCAGCCGTTCGAACAGCACGCCGGTCGCGCCGCGCGTCGGCGTGAGGTACCAGGTCGCGTCCTGGAACAGGTCGACGCGCGCGTGCTCGACGCCAGCCGTCTCGGCGCCAGCGAGCGGATGGCCGCCGACGAAGCGGGGGTCGTCGACCGCCTCGACAACGCTGCGCTTGGTCGAGCCGGCGTCCGTCACGACGCAGTCCTCGGGCGCCGCCGCGAGCACGTCGGCGACGACCTGCGGCAGCACGCCGACGGGCGCACAGACGAAGACCGCCTCCGCGTCGCCGACGGCGTCGGCAAGCGAGTCGCCGGCGCGGTCGAGCGCGCCGAGCGCGACCGCGCGCTCGAGCGTCGTCGCGCTGCGACTCCAGCCGGCGACGGTCGCCCCGAGCCGCTCACGCGCCGCGAGGCCGATCGAGCCGCCGATCAGGCCCACGCCGACGATCGCGATGCGCACGGGCGGTTGGACCTCGCTAGCCCGCAGCCGGGACCGCGGACAGGCGCTTGCCGGCGACCGCGGCGGCCGCTTCGACCTTCGCCGCGTACTCCGCGAACTCAGCGGCCACGAGCTGCTGCGGACCGTCGCAGATCGCCTCGTCCGGCTTCGGGTGCACCTCGACGATGATCCCGTCGGCGCCGACGGCGGCGGCGGCGAGCGACAGCGGCGTCACGAGGTCACGCCGGCCGGCGGCGTGCGAGGGGTCGACGATCACCGGCAGGTGCGTCAGTTCCTTCAGCACCGGGACGGCGGTCAGGTCGAGCGTGAAGCGGTACGCGGTCTCGAACGTGCGGATGCCGCGCTCGCACAGCATCACCGCTTCGTTGCCCTCCTTGAGGATGTACTCGGAGGCGTTGAGCCACTCCTCCAGCGTCGCCGACAGCCCGCGCTTGAGCAGCACCGGCAGGCCGGCGCGGCCGAGCTCGGTCAGCAGCGTGTAGTTCTGCATGTTGCGAGCGCCGACCTGGATCACGTCCGCCACCTCGAGCACCGGCTCGAGGTCGCGCACGTCCATCAGCTCGGTGACGATTGGCATGCCGCTCTCGGCCTTCGCTTCCGCGAGCAGGCGCAGGCCCTCCTCGCCGAGCCCGTGGAAGGCGTAGGGCGAGGTGCGCGGCTTGTAGGCACCGCCGCGGAAGAGGGTCGCGCCGGCGGCCTTGACGATCTCGGCGGTCGTCATCACCTGGTCGCGCGACTCGACGGTGCAGGGGCCGGCGATCAGCGCGAAGCTCTCGCCGCCGATCTTGCGCCCGCCGATCTCGAGCACGGTCGGCTCGCCGTGGCGGATCTGCTCGGAGGCGAGCTTGTAGGGCTTGAGGATGGGGACGAGCTTGTCGACGCCGGGCGCCCCTTCGAGCTCGAGCCGCTGCACGTGCTCGCGGTCGCCGATCGCGCCGATCACCGTCACCTCCTCCCCGGGAGATCGGTGCGCTCGAGCGCCGACCGACTCGATTCGAGCGATGACGGCCGCGATCTGGTCCTCCGTCGCGTCCTGCTTCATGACGATCATCATCTTGGTGTCCTCTCTACGCCTGGAAATCTACGGATCGGGTGGGCAACGGTGTGCCCTGGGTGTGAACGGCGCCCGGTCCTTCGGGATCCCACACGGGAGACGAGGCAGGCCAGGCCGAGCGCCTAGATAAATCGCCAGGCGTAGAAGCGCCAGGAGCCACCGGCATAGGACGCGCGACCGGCGAGGCCGGCAAGCTGCTGAGACGTCGATCGGTGGCCGTCGTTAGACATGACGCTCATGTGATTGTGCCAGAGCCCGCGCGAATCGCGCAAGCGCTGCCTCAGATCTGCTCGCGCAGCGCGTCGAGGAAGCGACGGTTCTCCGCGGGCGTGCCGATCGTGGTGCGCGCCCAGCCCTCGCGGCCGAGCGCGCTGCCGGCGCGGATCAGCACCTTGCGCTCGGCGAGGCCGTCCATCACCGCTCGCTCCTTCTCGGCGTCTATGTCGCCGTTGCTGCCGAGCGCGTGCCACAGGAAGTTCGCCTGCGCGTCTGCGACCTCGAGCCCGATCGCGCGCAGCTCCTCCTCCAGGCCGAGGCGCTCCGCGATCGTCTGCTCGACGCGCTTCGTTATCTCGTCCTGGTGCTTGAGCGCCTCCTCGGCCGTCGCCTGTGCAAGCGCGTTGCAGAAGAACGGCTGGCGCACCTGCTCGACGGCGACGCGGAAGCCCTCCTCGCCGCACAGCGCATAGCCGCAGCGCAGGCCGGCGAGGCCGTAGACCTTGGAGAACGTGCGCAGCAGCACGACGTTCGGGTGCCGGCGCACGAGCTCGAGCGAGGCGTCCGGGTCGTCGAGCACGTTGAACTCGCAGTAGGCCTCGTCGATCAGCACGCAGACGTTGCGCGGGACGTCCTGCACGAACTGCTTGATCGCGGCGAGCGGCAGGGCCGTCGAGGTCGGGTTGTTCGGGTTGCAGACGATCACGAGCCGCGTCGCGACCGTGATCTCGGCGCGCATCGCGTCGAGGTCGTGACGATGCTCGGCGTCGAGCGGCACTCTGATCGCGCGTGCGCCGGTCGCCGCCGCCATGTGCGGATAGACGGAGAACGACGGCCACGCGTAGACCAGCTCGGCCTCCGGCTCCAGCAGCGCCTCGGCGGCGCTCAGCAGGATGTCGCAGGAGCCGCTGCCTATCGCGATCCGCTCCGGCGGGAAGTCATAGCGCGCGGCGAGCGCTCTGCGCAGCCGCAGGTTCGACGGGTCGGGATAGCGGTTCACGGTGCGCAGCGCGCGCGCCGCCGCCTCCTCCACGCCGGGCAGCGGCCCGAACGGCGCCTCGTTGCTGGCGAGCATCGCGTACTCGTCGCCGAGCGCGTAGCCGCCCGCGGTCGGGTACGTCGGCAGGCGCCGGATCTTCTCGCTGAACTCGAGGGCCACGAAGTGAATCTACTGTGCCGCCTCGAGGTCGGCGCGCAGTGACGTCGCCTCGCGGAGGTACACGTGACGGGCCTCGTGGTCGCTGTCGGCGTAGTAGTGCACGAGCACCCGGATCACGCGCGGCAGCGCACCGGGGACCGGCACCTCGCGCGCGCACATCAGCGGCACGCGATCGAGTCCCATGCGCCGTGCCGCGACGGCCGGGAACTCGGCATCGAGATCGTCGGTCAGCGTGAACAGGCAGCTCACGAGCGCGTCCGCCTCCAGCGTGTTGCGGCTCATCAGCTCGCGCATCAGCTCGTCCGTCGCCGCGAGGATCTCCTCGGCGTCGTTGTGGTCGACCGTGATGGCGCCTCGAAGCGCGTAGAGCCGCATGGCGCGCGGAT
>DATHEP010000288.1:0-2505 GCA_035318525.1 Conexibacter sp. | reverse complement strand
TGCAGAGACCCGGGTGATCCAGCCGCGACACCGCCACGGGCCGGTCCTCGTCCGGGCCATCACCCGTCCTTCCATCAACAGACGCTCCATCTCGTTGTGTACGTCGACTGTCAACACGCCATCGCGCGCTCTGCCTAACTTCATGCTCGCCATCGCCCTTTCCCCGTCTCGCGAGACAAGCTGCTTAAGATGATTAGCAGCAACGAAGATCGACCAGGCGCCGACTGTCACAAAAACGCTCAGGTATGGTTCAGCGCTCAGCGCGTTCATCCACTCCTCGCTTCCCGCCGTAGCGCACTCGTGGCCGTACATCGACGTCGGCGCCGCATCGAGGGCAATGTCAGACGACACACTCGCCCGGAGATCGCGGCGCTCATGCATCAAGAACGGAACCCGTCGTAAACGCCGGATGTGGGACGCCCAACACGTGCGGCAGCGCCGAGGCGGCGCGTACGGCATCTGGTCGCCACTAAGGTCCGCCCATGGCACTCGGCTGCTTCGTCTCCACCGGCCGCTCGATCGAGCAGGCGCTCGGGCGCGTGCAGCTCGCGGAGCGGCTCGGGTACGAGTCGGCGTACGTGACGCACATCGCCGGCCGCGAGTCGCTGACGGTCCTGACCGCGTACGCGATGCGGACCGAGCGGATCCGGCTCGGGACTGGCGTCGTGCCGATCTACACGCGCACGCCGGCGACGATGGCGCAGACGGCCGCCACGATCGACGACCTCTCGGGCGGGCGTCTCACGCTCGGGCTCGGCAGCTCGCACCGCCCGGTCGTCGAGGGCTGGCACGGGCAGACGATCGACAGACCGGTCGCGGAGATGCGCGAGTACGTCGCGATCGTGCGCGCGATCCTGCGCGGCGAGGACCCGCCGACGGCTTCCCCCGACGCGCCCGCACTCAAATGGCACACCGGCTTCCACCTCGCCGGGCTTGACCCGCGCCCCGAGCTGCCCGTCTACGTCGCCGGCCTCTCCCCCGGCATGCTGCGGCTCGCCGGCGAGATCGCCGACGGCGTGATCCTGTGGCTCTGCACGCCGCCCTACATCCGCGACGTCGTGATCCCCGCCGTGCGCGAGGGGCGCGAGCGCGCCGGCAAGACGCTGGAGGGCTTCGACATCGTGCCGGCGGTGCCCTGTGGCATCGTCGAGGATCCGGCCGACGCGCACGCCTCGCTGCGCCGCGAGCTGATCCCCTACTTCGGCCTGCCCTTCTACCGCGCGATGCTCGAGCGCTCCGGCTTCGGCGACGAGATCGCGGCCTTCGACGCGGCGGCGGCGTCCGGCGACGGCGCGTCGATGCAGTCGGCGATCTCCACGCGCTTCCTCGACACGCTCGCCGCGGTCGGCGACGCGGACGCGGTGCGCGCGGGCGTCGAGCGCTACCGCGCCGCCGGCGCCACGTCCCCCTGCGTCGGCCCGATCTCGAAGACCGACTTCGACGCGACGCTCGAAGCCGCTGCCGCCGCCTGACGCCGATCGGGCGGACGCCGCGTATGCGGGGTCAGATCGCCGGGCCTGGGTCAACCGCGCGGCGCCGGCGCGCCGGCGATCGCGCGCTCCACCGCGTCACGGAACTCGTCCACGCCGAACGCGCCCTCCAGCCGCACGGCGACGCGGCCGTCTCTGTCGATCGCGAACAGCCACGGCTCGGTCGTGAGGCCGTAGGCGCGCAACTGCGGGCGCAGGCCCTTCGCCGGGTCGTTGTCGACGTAGACCTCGTTGTGGATGAACACGACTCTGTCGCCGTAGGCGCTCTTCAGTTGCAGCGCGACGTCGGCGACTGGCCCGCAGACGCGCGATCTGCAGAGCGCCGGCGTCGCGAACAGCAGCGCGACCGGTCTTCTGCCGAGCACCTCGGCGAGGTCGTCGTCGTGCAGGTCGCCGGGCGGCACGCGCGTGTCGATCTTCGCCGCGTCACCGCCGACCGCGGCGAGCGTCGGCGTGTGCACGCGCGGCGCCGGGTCGCCGATCGCGGGCACGCCGGTCGAGCGGCGGACGACCGCCTCCCCCGCAGCGCCGACGAACCCGTCGCCCACGCGGGTGACCGTCAGGACGAGCCATCTGCCCGGTCGCGGCAACTCGACGTCGCCGTGGTAGACGGCCTTGACGTCGTCGTCCGACGCGCTGCGGAAGGGCGGACGCACCTCCAGCGAG
The DNA here is from genome assembly GCA_035318525.1 of Conexibacter sp. Lineage (GTDB taxonomy): Bacteria > Actinomycetota > Thermoleophilia > Solirubrobacterales > Solirubrobacteraceae > Conexibacter. The sequence goes on along the minus strand of DATHEP010000288.1, from coordinate 349 downwards.
TCGGCCGGCGCCGGATAGGGCCCGCGCGCCGGCGCGCTCTCGTCGCGCGCCACGTACACCGCGGTCTTGCCGTAGAGGAACGCCCCGTCGGGCTGGATCAGGCCGAACGCGACGCGGTTGCGGCCCGGCGCGTAGATCGCCGTTGCGAGCGCGAGCGCGGGGCCGCCGGTCAGCGTGTCAGCAAGCTGACGCAGCGTGCGCCCGCCGACCGCCGGGAAGTCCGCCGAGGTCGGATGCTGCGCCGCCGCGACCTCGGGCGGCGCCGGCGGCGGCGTCGCGTTCGGCGAGGATGCCCCGCCGCCGTCCCCGCGGGACCCCCCGCACCCAGCCGCGGGGACCACCAGTGCGG
>DATHEP010000287.1:0-4552 GCA_035318525.1 Conexibacter sp. | reverse complement strand
GCCGAGCTGGCCCATGGTGCCGGAGCCCCAGCAGCGCGCCGTGAAGTCATCGAGGATGGCGCACGTATGGCTGCTGCTGGCGGCGATCGCACGGGCGGTGCGGCCGGCCCCGAGCGGGACGGGTCCGGCGGACTCGATCGTGGGGGTGGGTCCGGCGCCGCTGCCGACGGGGTTGGTGTTGCCGTAGCCGAGCTGGCCGCTCCCGCCGCTGCCCCAGCAGCGGACGGAGCCGTCGTCGAGGATCGCGCAGGTGTGAGAGCTGCCGGCGGTGACGGCGCGGGCTGTGTGGCCGGGGCCGAGCGGAACCGGTCCCGCGGACTCGATCGTGGGAGTGGGTCCGGCGCCGCTGCCGACCGGGTTGGTGTTGCCGTAGCCGAGCTGGCCGCTCCCGCCGCTGCCCCAGCAGTGCAGGCTGCCGCCCACGTAGACGGCGCAGGTGTGGCCCTGTCCAGCGTCGAGCCAGCCGGCTTGCAGGGAGCGCACGTCCGAGGACGCCTGCTCCGCTCCCGCCGGCGCCGCGAGCGCCGCCGCCAGTACGAGCATCACGAGCCCGCAGATCCATCCGCTCCGTCGCCTGCCCATCGACCGTCACCGCCTCGGTGTCGCTTGCCTTGGACCTGCCGCTCGCGCGACTCTACTCCGCGGTGCGCTATGCGTGGGCGCCGCGGTCCGCGTGTGCTCCCCGCGCCCGCTCCAGCAGCGCCCGCGCGGCCGGCGCGTGGCGCTTGCCCTCGCGCCAGCAGAGCGAGATGCGGTGGCGCAGCGTCGGCGCGCGCAGCGCGACAACGCGCACGCCGGAAGCGGCGGCGTCGGAGCGCGGCAGCACCGCGACGCCGAGTCCGGCCGCCACGAGCGCGCGCGCCCGCGCCGGCTCGCGCGTCTCGAACGCGATCCGTGGCGCGAAGCCGGCCTGCTGCGCCACGCGCGCGACCGCGCGGCGGATCGTCGCCCCCTCGGGGAAGGCGACGAAGTCCTCCTCGCGCAGGTCGCCGATCGTCAGCCGCGCGCGGCCGGCGAGCCGGTGCCCGTCGGGCAGCGCCGCCACGAGCGGCTCCTCCGCCAGCCGCCGCAGCTCCAGCCCGCGTCGGTCCGCCTCCTCCACCACGGACAGGAACGCGAGGTCGAGCGCGTCCGCGCGCAGCGCGTCGGCGAGCGCGGTGGAGAGGTCCTCGCGCACCGCCAGCTCGACCTGCGGGTGCTGCGCATGGAAGTCGGCCAGCAGCCGCACGAGGTCGAGCGGCCCCGGCGTGTGCGTCAGGCCGATCGTCACGCGCCCGCCGACGAGCCCCGTCAGGCGGGCCAGCTCGGCGCGCGCGTCGCCCAGCTCGGCGAGCACGCGGCGTGCGTGTGCGACGAGCAGCTCCCCGGCTTCGGTTATGCGCACGCTGCGCGTCGTGCGGTCGACGAGCGGCACGGCCAGCTCGCGCTCCAGCTTCGCGATCTGCTGCGAGAGCGCCGGCTGGGCCACGTTGACGCGCGCGGCAGCGCGCGTGAAGTGGCGCTCGTCGGCGAGCGCGACGAGGTACTCCAGCTGCCGCAGTTCCATAAGCAGATCTTATGAGAGCACGAAGCAAGAGGTCTTGGACTTCTGAATCTTCCGACGGCATGCTGCCGCTCGATGACCGGCAAGGTGGTCCCCTCGGAGCAGGAGGCCGTCCGCGACGTCGCGGACGGGGCGACGCTCGTCGTGGGCGGCTTCGGCCTCTGCGGGATCCCCGAGGCGGCGATCGCGGCGCTGCGCGAGCGCGGCGTGCGCGACCTGACGGTCGTCTCCAACAACTGCGGCGTCGACGACTTCGGGCTCGGGGTCCTGCTCGCCAACCACCAGATCAAGAAGATGGTCTCCTCCTACGTGGGCGAGAACAAGATCTTCGAGCGGCAGTTCCTGTCCGGCGAGCTGGAGGTCGAGCTGGTGCCGCAGGGCACGCTCGCGGAGCGCATGCGCGCCGGCGGCGCCGGCATTCCCGCCTTCTACGTCCCCGCCGGCGTCGGCACGCCCGTTGCCGACGGCAAGGAGGAGCGCAGCTTCGATGGCACGCCGTACCTGATGGAGCGCGCGATCACGGGCGACTTCGCATTCGTGCGCGCCTGGAAGGGCGACGCGCTCGGCAACCTCGTCTACCGCCGCACAGCGCGCAACTTCAATCCGCTCGCCGCGACCGCCGGGCGGATCACGGTCGCCGAGGTAGAGCAGCTCGTCGGCGTCGGCGAGCTCGACCCCGACGAGATCCACACGCCCGGCGTCTTCGTCCAGCGCATCTTCGAGGCCGCGCCCGAGAAGCGCATCGAGCGGCTCACGACGCGGGAGGCGGCAGCGTGAGCGCGACGGCATCCGCGCGCGGCGCGTCCGCCCGCGACCGCATCGTCGCCCGCGCCGCGCGGGAGATCGAGGACGGGATGGTCGTCAACCTCGGCATCGGCATGCCGACGCTGATCGCGAACCTGATCGGCGACCGCGCGGGCGTGCTGCTGCAGTCCGAGAACGGGCTGCTCGGGATCGGTCCCTACCCGACCGACGAGCAGGTCGACGCCGACCTGATCAACGCCGGCAAGGAGACCGTGACGGCCGTCGCCGGTGCGTCGTTCTTCGACAGCGCCGAGAGCTTCGCGATGATCCGCGGCGGCCACGTCGACCTCGCGATCCTCGGCGGCATGGAGGTCTCGGCCGACGGCGACCTCGCGAACTGGATGATCCCCGGCAAGATGGTCAAGGGCATGGGCGGCGCGATGGACCTCGTCGCCGGCGCCAAGCGCACCGTCGTGATCATGGAGCACGTCAACAAGGCGGGCGAGTCGAAGGTCAAGCCCGCCTGCGAGCTGCCGCTCACCGGCCGCCGCGTCGTCGACCGCCTGATCACCGACCTCGCCGTGTTCGACTTCGCGGACGACGGCGACGGGAGCGGCGCGCGCACGATCACGCTCGTCGAGACGCAGCCGGGCGTCACCGTCGATCACGTGCGCGATCAGACCGCGGCGGACTTCGCCGTGGCGCTCGCCTCCGCCGGCTGACGCACGGTCCCGCGGTACCACGGACCCAGCCGCGTCGCGAGCGCGAGCTGGGCGAGCGCGAGGAGCGCGAGTGCGGCGAACGGGACGCCGTAGCCGCCGAAGCCGTCGTGCAGTGCGCCGATCGCGAGCGGAGCGAGCGCGGCGACCGAGTAGCCGACGAGGAACGTCATAGCTGCCAGCCCGGTCGAGGCGCCCGCGTCGCGGGCGTAGTCGACGATCAGCAGCAGCGTCAGCGAGAAGCCACCGCCGAGGCCGAGCCCGACGACCGTCGTTGCCGCCCATGGCAGCGCGTCCGGCAGCGCGAACAGCCATATGGCGCCCGTGACGGTGAGCGCCGCGGCGCCGAGCAGGGCCGGCCGGCGGTCCCTCCCTCCGCGGCGTGTTGCCAGCAACGGCAGCAGCAGAGCCGTCACGAGCTGTGCGAGATGCAGCACGCCGACGAGGCCCCCGGCTGTCGCCTGCGTCCAGCCGCGGTCCTCGTAGGCGGCTGGCAACCAGGCGAGATAGGCGTAGCCGAGCGACGACTGCAGTGCGAAGAACGCACCGAGCAGCCACGCCGCAGGTGCGCGCCAGGGGAGGGCGGAGGCGGGCGCGCGGACCGGCGCCGGGGAGCCGTCGCGGCGTCGGGCGAGCCAGGTCCACGCGACGACCGCCGGCAGCGCCGGCAGCGCCCAGAAGCCGAGCGACGCCTCCCACGAGCCGAGCAGCCGCTCGAGCGGGACCGCGAGCGCTCCGGCGATCGCGGCGCCGAGCAGCATCGCGACGGAGGACGCCGCCGTCGCGGCGCCGAAGCGCCGCGGGAACGCCGCCTTCACGAGCCCCGGCAGCATCACCCCACCCGCCGCCACGCCGACGCCCGCGAGCAGCGTGGCGGCGAACAGCACGGCCACGTCGTCGCCCGCGGCCCGCAGCCCGTTGCCCGCCGCGACGCAGACGATCGCCGCCAGCGTCGTCGCCTCACGCCCCCAGCGGCCCACGAGCCGGTGCGCGACGACGCCCAGCAGCGCCATGCACAGCACCGGCAGCGAGGTCAGCAGGCCGATGGCCGCCGCTGAGAGCCCCAGGTCGCGCCGGATCTCCACCGCGAGCGGCGGCAGCGACGTCACCGTCGTGCGCAGGCTCAGCGCGACGAGCACGAGCCCGAGCGCCAGCAGCAGCCGCTCGCGTGTCGTCGCCGGCTCGTCCGCGGGCAGCCCGCGGTCGTCCTGCGTCGGCTCGCCCTGCATCGCAGCGCGCGGCGCGAGCCGCAGCTACGCCGCGGTCTTCTGGATGCGGTACTCGCGCAGGTAGCCCTCGACCGTCGCGAGATGCTCGGTCATCGCGGCGCGTGCGCGCTCCGGGTCGTGGTCGGCGATCGCGGCGAGGATCGCCTTGTGCTCCGGCAGCGTCTTGCGCAGCCGGTGCTCCGGGTGCAGCGCGAGCTGCGGGCGCAGCGTGCCCATCGCACGCTGGATCGGCTCGACGACGCGCGGCAGCACCTGGTTCCCGGAGGCGCGGAACATCGCGCCGTGGAAGGCGATGTCGGCCTCGTGGAAGCGCCGGT
>DATHEP010000286.1:0-3132 GCA_035318525.1 Conexibacter sp. | reverse complement strand
CTCGCTGGCCATGGCACCCGCTGGTAGCGTCGGGCGATGCGGTCCCGGCGGCTCACGACGCGGTGGTGCGCGTTTGCGCTGCTCGCGCTCGCTGCCGCGCCGGCACAGGCGTGGACCGAGACGCGGGTGGAGACGGCCGGCGCGCACCTCGAGGTGTTGCCGGCCGGCCGCGCGCGCGTGAGCTTGCGCGTCGGCGTGCAGGTGCTCGGCGGCTGGCTCTCGCGGCTCGAGCTCGACGGGCTCGACCCGAAGCTGGCGCTCGATCCCGACGCACCCCCGGTGATGCACAGCGAGGACGGGCAGCAGCTGTTGCCCGAAACGCGGATCGATCGCGCTGGCCGCGTGCTGATCACCTTCCCGAGCCGTTCGCGCGCGCCTCGCCGCGGCCGGCACAGCTTGGTGCTCACCTACTTGACCCAGCTCGCCTCCGAGCCTAGCCGCGACGGCCAGCGTACGTTGCACTGGTCGCTGCCGGCGTTTCGCGCCGACCTGCGCGACGTCGAGGTCACCGTCGACGCGCCGCTCGGCGCGCAGCCGAGCGCGGACGGCGACGGCGCCACCACCATCAGCCGCACGCCGCACGGAGAGCGCATCGTCTTGCGCTGGCAGCGCGCTCAGCTGCCGCGCACGCTCGCGTTCACAGCCAGCTTTCGCGTGCCCGCGAGCGCCGCTGCGCGCCCGGCCGACGGCTCTGTGCCGCAGGCGGGACGCGCCCCGGCGTTCGGCGGCTCGGCGGGCTGGGCCGCGCTGGCCTTGCTGCTGCTGACCTGCGCGAAGCGCGCGATGGTACGCGCAAGCTGCCGGTGCGAGCGCGCGCGCGCCCTGCCGCTGCTCGGAATGCTCGGCCTGCCGCGCGCGCTGGCTGCCCTCGCGCTCGCGCTCGCGGCCGCCTGGCTCTACGGCGTGCTGCCCCTGCTCGGCGGCGTAGCCCTGGCGGCGCTGAGCGCATGCGCGCTCGACCGCGGCTTCGCCTCGCTGCCGGTGAGCCAGCCGCGCTGGACCCGTGCGCGCATCGCGCTCGAGCTCACCCGCATCCGACATACCCGCGCGCGCCGTTTGCTCGGCGTCGCGGCCTGGCTCGACGCAACCACCCCGCTCGGGCTCGGCTCGCTCGCCTGCTGCTGGGCGCTGGCGGTGCTGCGCGCCGATCTGGGAGCCGGCATCGACGTCTGGCTCGAGGCCCTGCTCGCCGCCACCCCGCTCTGGTTCAGCGCCACCCGCCGCGCGCTCCCGCCCACTCCGGTCGAGCGCCTTTACGCGCAGCGGACGCTCACGCGCGCTGGCGAAGACCGTCCAGCACTGGACCGAGCTGCTTGAGGGCGCGGCTGATCGCTTCTTCTTCCAGCTCGAGATCGACCAGACCCGCCGTGGTCTCGTCGTAGAGCATGGTGCCGGCTTCTTCGTCCGCCACGCACTGCGCCGCGCTGCGACCGTGGTGCTTCTGCTGGCCGATGCGCTCGATCGCCTTGTCGAACACGGCCACGCTCGGACCGAGCGTGTCGCGCACCAGCGTCACTTCCTCGGCGAGCTGGCCGAATATGTCCGGCCAGTCGGTGCACTGCTTGGCCATCGCCTCCGGCGCGATGCTCTGGATCTTCGCGTACGCGAGCCGGAGCACCAGGACGTCGTCGACGTAGGACAGCACGCCACCGCGCACGCCCGGGATGGTGTTGGAGCCGCTCAGCCAGTGCAGCACAGCACCTGCCGCGACGATCCGCCCCTCGTCCGGGATGTTCGGATCGTCCATCAGCCGGAGCGCGGCCTGCAGGTGTTGCGGCAGCGACATGATCGCGGCACGCAGAAAATCTGTGAATCTCTCACTCGACATGAGACGGGGGCGGTGCTTCGGCTGAGGGGTTTCGTGCGTTGACTGCTGCGCGCCCGTATCGCAGCGATTATCAGTTGCCCTGGGGTACCAAAGCCTGACCCGCAGGGCAAGCCACCTCGACACCTGTTGGCCCGGCATCGGTGCGTATGATCTTGAACTCGACGCGCCGGTTCTTGTCCCAGGCCGTCCCATTGTGCGAGGGATCGATCGGGCAGCGCTCGCCGTAACCGGCGGAGCGCAGGCGATTGAGGTCCACCCCGCGCTGGCCGAGCGCCTGCACGACCGAGGCCGCGCGGTCCGCGGTCAGGCGGATGTTGTAGTCGTCCGCACCGCGCTCGTCGGCGTGGCCCTGGACCTCGACCAAGGTGATCTGAGGGTTGCCGATCAAGGTCGCGCCGACCGCATCCACGATGGGGTACGAGCGCTGCAGAATTTCAGCGCTGTCGGTCGCGAAGTAGATCTTCTCGAGGATGATGATCTGGTTTTCCTCGATGATCACGTTGCCCTTGTCCGGGCAGCCGTCCTCGTCCTCGAAGCCGTTGTAGGTCTCGGGGTCGTTCGGGCAGGAGTCGTCGACGTCGAGGATGCGGTCCTTGTCGTTGTCGGGGTCGGGGCAGCCGTCCTCGTCCTCGAAGTTGTCCTTGTCCTCGGGATTGTTCGGGCACAGGTCGTCGACGTCGAGAATGCCGTCGTTGTCGTTGTCCGGGTCGGGGCAACCGTCCTCGTCCTGGAAGCCGTCGCGATCCTCCGGGTCGTCGGGGCACTTGTCGACGTTGTCCAGGATGCCGTCGCCGTCGCGGTCGCCCTCGCTGCCTTCGGGGCAGCCGTCATCGTCGGCGTCGCCGTCGTGGTCCTCGGGCACCAGCGGGCACTCGTCGTCCACGTCCAGGATGCCGTCGCGATCGTTGTCGGGCTCGGGGCAGCCGTCCTCGTCCTGGAAGCGGTCGAAGTCCTCGGGATCGTCCGGGCACTCGTCGACGTCGTCCTTGTAGCCGTCGCCGTCGCGGTCGCCGATCGAGGGCTCGAAGATGAAGCCCAGCACGGCGCGGATGTCCGCGGAGTTGATGCTCTCGACCGGGCCGACGCCGGCCGCGAGCACCAGGTAGCTGTTGTCCTCGACGTAGATCTTGAGCCCGCCGATCGCCTCGAGGCCGAGCGAGCCCTTGTCGCCCATCGACGCCGCGACTTGCCCCGCGTACGCGTCGGCGACCAGCTCGGCCGACTTGGCGAAGCGGAACGCCAGCGCGACGCCGCCGGTGAGCAGGTCGTTGTACTCGACGTTGTCGTCGCCGGTCAGCGGCCCG
>DATHEP010000285.1:0-2939 GCA_035318525.1 Conexibacter sp. | reverse complement strand
GCTCAGTCTCGTCGTGCAGCGCGGCGAGCAGCCCGCTCGCGAGCGAGCTGCCGTCGACCACGTCGGCGGCCGTGAGGTCGACGTGTGCGGTGACCGCGTGCGTCTCCGATCGCGCCCGCGCGAGGGCAGCGTGCACCACGCTCGTCTTGCCTACGCGCCGGGGCTCCAGCAAGAGGGCGTCGTCATGCTCGCGCAAGCGCTCTGCGAGCCGGACGATCGTGTCGGTTCGCCCGATCTGCCGCTCCTCGTCGACAGGCCCGTGGGTGGGGAAGATCTCCTCAGCATCTAGTGCGCTCACATGCACTATCTTAGTACATTATTGCGACTGCTACGGCAACCGCCCCGCCCACCGCACCGACGCGGCGGCGGCGCCGAGCAGCAGCAGGAGGCCGCCGGCGGCGAAGGCGGCCGTGACTTCGCGCTGGATGTCGCGCGTGCCGAGCTGGGAGCCGAGCTCCTCGTAGATCGAGGACAGCTGCTGGTCGTCCTGGGCGGAGTAGGCGCGGCCGCCGGACTCCTCGGCGATGCGGCGCAGCGTCTCGGGGTCCGGCGGGACGCTCAGCGGCGGGCCGAAGCCGGGGTTGGGGACGGTCGCGTCGCGCGTGCCGAGCGCGACGGTGTAGATCGGCACCTCCAGCTCGCGCGCCGTCTGCGCGACGACCACCGGGTCGCGGCCGATCGTGGTCGTGCCGTCGCTCAGCAGCACGATCGCCGACGGCGGCCGCTTGCCGTCCGCGTCTCTCGGCTCGCGTTCGAGCGTCTCGAGCGCGACCTGCAGCGCGTCGCCGGTGGCGGTGCCGCCGTTGGCGATCTGCGCGTCGACCATACGGCGCACGAGCGCGTGGTCGCGCGTCGGCGTCTGCGTGCCGTCGGGCACGTCCGCGTACGTCGTCACGCCGACGCGGATGCCGCGCGGCAGCTGGCCGAGGAACGTCTGCGCGGCCCGCTTGGCCGCCACCAGCCGCGTCGGATCGACGTCCTCGGCCATCATCGAGCGCGAGTGGTCGGTGACGAGCATGATCGAAGCGCGCTCGATCGGCACGGCCACCGTCCGCTGCGGCTTCGCGAGCGCGAGTGCGAGCGCCGCCAGCGCCGCCAGCAGCAGCGCGATCGGCAGCTGCCGCCGCCACGCGGGCGTACGGCCCGCGGCGAGCGCGAGCGTCGTCGCTGCCGGGAAGCGCACGGCATAGCGTCGCGCCCGCCGGCGGCTCGCGACGTGCGCGGCGAGCGCCGCCGGCACGAGCAGCAGCGCGAGCAGCATCAACGGGTCGGCGAAGCTCACCGCAACCGCTTCCCCAGCGCCTGAAGCCAGTCCTCGCCGGTCGACAGCGTCACGTGCTCGACCTCGAGCCGGCGCAGCTCACGTGTGACCTGCGCGCGGCGCTCGGACTCCAGCTGCGCGAAGCGCTCGCGCACGCGGCGCTGCGAGGTGTCGACCTCGATCCGCGCGCCCGTCTCCGGGTCCACGAGCGACAACCGGCCGACCGCGGGGATCGCCGCCTCGCGCGGGTCGCCGACCTCGATCGCCATCACGGAATGGCGTGCCCGCAGGGCGCCGAGCGGGCGTGTCCAGCCGTCCTGGTCGCGGAAGTCGGAGATCACGACCACGAGACCCGGCTGCGTGGCGACCTTGCCGGTGCGGCGCAGGGCGTCGGCGAGCGCGTGGCGGTCGGGGAGCCCGTCCGGGGCGCAGCCTTCCGACAGAGCGCGCCGCAGCGCGACGACGCCCGGCTTCGAGGCGCGCGGCGGAATCAGCCGCGGCCGCCCGGCGCCGAACGTCATCAGCGCGACGCTCCCGGCGCGGCGCACGGCGAGCCGGCCGAGCACGCGCGCGGCACCCTCGGCGACGTCCCATTTGAGCCGCTGCGCGGTGCCGAACGCCATCGAGGGTGAGGCGTCGACGACGAGCCAGGTCGTCAGCGTCCGCTCCGGCACGTGCAGGCGCACGTGCGGGACACCCGTGCGTGCGGTCGCGGCAGCGTCGATCTGGCGCACGTCGTCGCCGACTTCGTAGGGCCGGAGCTGTGCCAGCTCGGTGCCGGCGCCGAGCCCGGCGGCGCGGCGGTCGCCTGGCAGCGCGCCGGCGGCGCGGCGCGCGATCACGAGGTCGAGCGCCGAGATCAGCCCGTGCGGCAGCGGACCGGGGCCCTGGCTCGCGCTCGGCGGACGCAGCGTGGCCATCGTCCTAGGCGGCTGCCGTCCGCCGCGTCGCGAGATGGTCGGCCGGGGGCTCGTCGACCTTCGCCAGCACGCGCTCGAGCACTTCGTCGGCCGTCACGTCCTCCGTCAGCGCGTCGTAGGACAGCACGAGCCGGTGGCGCAGCACGTCCGGCGCGAGGTCGCGTACGTCCGCCACGGCGACGTAGCCGCGGCCGCGCAGCAGCGCGAGCGCGCGCGCCGCCTGCACCAGCCCGATCGGGCCGCGCGGCGAGGCGCCGTACTCGACGAACGAGGCGATGTCCTCGAGCCCGTAGCGCTCCGGCCGCCGTGTCGCGTCGGCGAGCGCGACCGCGTAGGAGATCACCTCGCGGTCCACCAGCACGGCCTCCGTCGCCGCTCTGTAGCGCTCGAGGTCGGCGAGCGTGAGCCGCTCGCGCACCGGCGCGACGGTCCCGAGCGAGCGGTCGACGACGGCCGACTCCTCCGCCATCGTCGGGTAGTCGACGACGACCTTCATCAGGAAGCGGTCGACCTGCGCCTCGGGGAGCGGATAGGTGCCCTCGGACTCGATCGGGTTCTGGGTGGCGAGCACGAGGAACGGCCGCGGCACCTCGAAGGTCCGCCCGCCGATCGTGACCTGCTGCTCCTGCATCACCTCGAGCAGCGCGGACTGAACCTTGGCCGGCGCGCGGTTGATCTCGTCGGCGAGGAGGAGGTCGGTGAACACCGGGCCGGCGCGGAACTCGAAGCCCCGTGCCGCGTCGCGGATGATGCTCGTT
>DATHEP010000284.1:0-10869 GCA_035318525.1 Conexibacter sp. | reverse complement strand
CGCGCGAGCGCGGCGACGAGGCGCGGCGAGGAGGGATCGAGCGGCGCGTCGTCCGCGAGCGGCGCGTTCCAGACGCTGTCGACCGCGAACAGCTCGGCGCCCGGCAGGCGCGTCGGCGTCGTCTCGGCGGCCGGCCGCTCGGGGGGCCCTTGCGCGCCTCCGCACGCGGCCACGCCGAGCGCGAGCACGAGAGCCGCGATCGAGACCGAGCGCACGCTACCCCGCCGCATGCGACGTGAGACTACCGACCGCCTCCCCCGGTGACGCGGCCTCGCCCGCCGCGAGCCCGGACCATCGGGTAATCCGGTGTGATGGGTATCGTCGGCGTGTGTCGATCCGCCGCCGGCGAGCCTGGAGCGACCGCCTCTCGCGGCGGCGCGAGCTGCTCGCCCGCCTGCGCGGCCAGCAGACGCTGCAACGGGCGCGCGCCGCCGGGCTGGACGCGCCCGGCCCGCTGCACGTCGGCAGCGGCGTCAGCTTCGACCATGGCTTCGCGTGGGCGATCTCGATCGGCGCTCACACCCGCATCGCGCACGACGTGCGGATCATCGCCCACGACGCCGCGATGAAGACGCTGACCGGCTACACCGAGGTCGCGCGCGTCACGATCGGCGCGGACTGCTACCTCGGCGCGGGCACGATCGTGCTGCCGGGCTCGCGCATCGGCGACGCTGCGGTGATCGGCGCGGGATCGATCGTGCGCGGGGAGATCCCGGCCGGCGCGATCGCCGTCGGAGCGCCGGCGAGCGTGGTCGGGGACGTGGAGGAGCTGCGCGCCCGTCACGAGCGTCTGCAGGGGACGCTCGCGCGCTTCGATCAGCTGCCCGCGAACGAGCAGGCGCGCGCGGCGATGCGCGCAGCGCTCGACGAGCACGGCCGCATCTACGTTCCCTAGGAGGGCTTGGCGAAACCCGCGCGGGTTTCGCCAAGCCCTCCTAGCAATCCCGACTGTCTCCGCGCGGGACGCGCTGTGGTATTGATGCGCTCGTCGTCCGAGCCACCATGTCCACGCTCTCCCCCACGGCCTCAGCCGGCGAGCCGGCGCCCCGCGCGGACGTGCTGGCATGCGCGATCGACCGCGTCGACCTCGCGGGAGCGCTCGCGCGCTGCGAGGAGGCGATCGCGACGCGCAGCTACGTCCAGCACATGGCGATCAACGCCGCGAAGCTCGTGGCGATGCGCGACGACCCGGAGCTGACGCGCGTGGTCCGCGGCTGCGAGCTGGTGACGGCCGACGGCCAGGCGGTCGTGTGGGCCTCGCGCGTGCTGCGCGACCCGCTGCCCGAGCGCGTCGCCGGGATCGACCTGATGGAGGCGCTGCTGGCCCGCGCCGCCGACCGCGGCTGGCGCGTCTACATCCTCGGCGCGCGCCAGGAGGTGCTCGACGAGGCGGTGCGGCGACTGCGGACGCGGCACCCGGGCCTGCAGCTCGCGGGCTGCCGCGACGGCTACTTCGCCGCCGAGGAGGAGGACGAGGTCGCGGCGGAGATCGCCGCCGCGCGCGCGGACGTGCTGTTCGTCGCGATGAGCTCCCCGCGCAAGGAGCTGTTCCTCGGCCGCCACGGCCCGCAGATGGGCGTGCCCTTCGTGATGGGCGTCGGTGGGGCGATCGACGTCGTCTCGGGCATCACGAAGCGCGCGCCGCGCCTGATGCAGCGGCTCGGGCTCGAGTGGCTGTATCGCCTGCTTCAGGAGCCGCGCCGGCTGTTCCGGCGCTACGCCGTCACCAACGCGCGCTTCGTCGAGCTGGTGCTGCGCGAGCGGCTGCAGCGCCGCCGCCGCACGCGCTCGGCCGCGTCCTAGGATGGGGCTCCTCGCGCGCGGGCTGACGCGGTCCTTCGCCGGTCGCCCTGTGCTGAGCGGCGTCGACCTCGACGTCGAGGCCGGCACGCTCGCGGTGATGGAGGGCGCCAACGGCGCCGGCAAGACGACGCTGCTGCGCATCTTCGCCACCGTCGTGCGACCTGACGGCGGCCGGGCGGAGGTCGACGGCCATGACGTCGCGCGCGCGGGCGCGCGCGTGCGAAAGCGCATCGGCGTGGCGTTCGTGAACGAGCGCAGCCTGTTCTGGCGCCTCTCCGGGCAGGAGAACCTGCAGCTGTTCGCGCGCACGCGGGGGGTGCCGCGCCGCGCCGTCGCGGGTCAGGTCGCCGCGCTGCTCGACGAGCTGGAGCTGGGCCAGATCGCGCCGCGACGCGTCGCCGACCTGTCGGCCGGCCAGCGACAGCGGCTGATCATCGCGCGCGCGGGCCTCGGCGACCCGACGGGGCTGCTGATCGACGAGCCGCTGCGCGGGCTCGACGACGCCGGCATCGCGACGATCATCGCGTTCCTGCGGCGCCGCGCGAGCGAGGGGGCGAGCGTGCTCGTCACCGCGCCGAAGGCGGACGAGCTGGAGCAGGAGGCCGACGTGCTGCTGCGGCTGCGCGACGGCGTCGTACTGCCATGGCATGAGCCCGAGCGGGCCTCCGCCTGATGCGCACGCTGGAGATCGCGCGCATCTTCGCGCTCAAGGACCTGCGCGTCGCGCTCACCTACCGGCTCAGCTTCGTGCTCGGGATCGCCGCCGCCTTCTACGGGCTGGTGTCGTTCTACTTCGTCACCCGCGTCGTCGGCGACAGCCCGACCGTCGGCACGCCCGACGACTACTTCAGATTCATCGTCGTCGGCGTCGTCGTCTCGAGCATCCTGCGCGCGTCCGTCTCGACCGCGGCGGCCAACGCCCGCCGCGACCAGATCGAGGGCACGCTGGAGATCCTCGCCGCGCAGCCCGTCTCGCCGCTCGCGCTGGCGCTCGGCTGGTCGGCGCTGCCCGTCACCCAGGCGCTGCTCGACGGCCTGCTCACCGCGCTGGTCGCGATCCCGCTCGGCTTCTCCGGCTTCACCCCCGACCTGCTCTCGACGTTCGTCGTGCTGCTCGTCTCGCTCGTCGCGTTCCTCGCGATCGGCTTCCTCGGCGCCGCGCTCGTGCTCGCGATCCAGCAGGGCATCGGCGTGATGGGCTTCATCACCGCCGGGCTGGCGCTGACGAGCGGCGCCGTCTTCCCCGTGTCCGTGCTGCCCGAGCCGCTGCAGCTGATCTCCGACATCTCCCCGCTGACCTACTCGCTCGACGCGATGCGCGGCGCCCTGCTCGACGGCGACGGGCTCGGCACGCTGATGGGAGACGGGCTCGGGATCCTGCTGATCATGTGCGCGGTGCTGCTGCCGCTGTCGCTGCTGGTGCTCGCCGGCGCGCTGCGCTACGCCCGCGCCCGCGGCACGCTCGCGCGCTTCTGATGCGCGCGCCCACCGCCCCGATCGCGCCCGAGCACGAGCTCGCGCTGCTGCTGGCGGGCACCGAGGCGCTGCGTGAGCGCCACCGCGCTCGGGCGCTGGCGCTCACGGAGCGGGTCGAGCCGGACGCGCTCGAGGCGTTCCTGCTGCGCGCCGGCGTCCTGTCGCTGCTCGGTCGACGCCTGGAGCGACTCGTCGGCGACGCGCTGCCGGCCGGCTTCCGCGCGCGGCTCGACGCGCACGCCGCGCAGGCCCAGCGCCAGGGCGTCGGACAGGAGCTGCTGACCGTCCGGCTGCTGGCGGCCCTCGGGGAGGCCGGGATCCGCGCGCTGCCGCTGAAGGGGCCGCTGCTCGGCGAGCGCCTGCACGGCGCGGCCGGCGCGCGCATCTCCGCCGACGTCGACTTGCTCGTGGCCCCCGGCGCGCTGCCCCGCGCGGTCGACGTCGTCTGCGGGCTCGGCTACCGCGTGGAGCCGCCGCGCGAGCCGGGCGACGCGACCGCACCGACGCTCCACGAACGACTCGTGCACCCGGACGGGCTGCCCGACGTCGAGCTGCACTGGCGCGTGCACTGGTACGAGACGCGCTTCTCCACCGAGCTGCTGGCCGAGAGCGCCACCGGAGCGGACGGCTGCCTCGTCCCACGACGCGAGGACGAGCTCGCGATGCTGCTGCTGATCTACGCCCGCGACGGCTTCGCCGGCCTGCGGCTGGCGTGCGACCTCGCGGCCTGGTGGGACCGCTACGGCGACGAGCTGGGGCCACGGGGCGTGAGCGCGACGGCGACCGCGCATCCGGAGACCGCGCGGGCGCTCGCGACCGCGACGGTCGTGGCCGAGCGGCTCGTCGGCCTGCCGGCACGGCGCGTGCTCGACCCCGGCCTGCTGGGCACCGCCTCGCCGCCCGCGGCGCGCCTCGCGAACTGGCCGCTGCGAGGCGCCGCGGGTCAGATCAGCGCGAACGTCTCGCTCGCCGACTGGCTGATGGCTCCGCACGGGCAGTGGAGCGCGCTCGTGCGCCGCAACGTGCTGCTGAGCCGGCGCGAGCTGCGCTCCCGCTGGCCAGAGGCCGATGCGGGGCCGCTCGCGCGCACGCGGCTGCGGCTGCTGCACGCTGCGCGCGTGATCTCGCGCTACGCGATCGCCACGTGGACGCTGCGGGGCGGACGGACGTGGACGCCGCTGCCGTCGTCGCCGGGAGCGTTCGATGGGCGCTGAGGACGGCGCACGCCGCCTCGGCGCCTACGGCCTGCACCTTCCGGACCTGTCGGACGCCACCGACCTGCTGCTGGACGCTCCCGACGACTGGATCGACTGGCGCGTGGAGCGCTGTGACGGGAACGGGCAGCCGCCGGAGCTCGTCGAGCCCGACCGCGCACGGCTGCGCGCCGAGCCCGACGGCTGGGTGGAGATCGAGCGCGCGAGCAGCCGCGCGCGCTTCCACTTCCCCACGCCGCCGACGGATCGCGAGCTGGTGCACCCGTACCTCGCCTCGACCGCCGGCGTGATCGCCCGCTGGCAGGGCTTCCACTGCTTCCACGCCGGCGCGTTCGTCGCCGGCGGGCGGGCGTGGGCGGTGCTGGGCGACAAGGGCGCCGGCAAGAGCTCGCTGCTCGCCCAGCTCGCGTCGCAGGGCGTGCCGATCCTGACCGACGACGTGCTCGTGATCCGCGGCGCGCACGGCCTCGCGGGGCCGCGCTGCATCGATCTGCGACGTGCGTCGGCCGAGGCGCTCGGCGTCGGCGAGCCGCTCGGCGTCGTAGGGAAGCGCGAGCGCTGGCGCGTCCGGGTCGGCCCGGTCACGCCAGAGGTGCCGCTGGGCGGATGGATCCGCCTCGCGTGGGGCGAGGCTGGCGTGGAGCCGCTGGCAGCCAGCGAGGCGCTGCCGGCGATCTTCGCGAGCCTCACGCTGAGGATCGAGCCGACAGACCCACCCGCGCTGATGGACCTGCTGACGCTGCCCGCAACGCTCCTGTGTCAGCCGCAGCGCATCGCGGAGCTGAGCAGGACGGTCGCCCGCCTGCTCGCGTACCTCGAGGCTGATGTGGCGTGAGGACTAGGAAGCGTTTGAGAGGGGGCCGTAGCCGACGAGGAAATCGCCGTCGGTCGGTCCGCCGAGAAGCTTGTTGCGCAGCGTGAGCTCGCTGAGCGTGCCCAAGACTCTGATGGTCGGGGCCTGGTATCCGGTCATGCGCTACTCCGTTCGGTGGAGCTTTAGCCAGTCCTAGCGGCGCGCACACTATTGCACTCGGTTCGGACCGTCAATCGCGAACTGCGAGCCACGCCTGTTGCAGAAGCGCGAACGTGTGGGGGTCGGGCTGCGCAGAGGCCCATTCGGCCCGCAGCGCCGCGACGTCCACGAGCTGCGAATCGACCCCGCTGCCGTCCCATGCGGCGGCGAACGCCCGCGCGCGGCCAGTCCAGAAGGCGCCGTCGAACGACGCCTTCGACGTGCGCGCGAGCAGCGCCGGCGGCAGCAGGTCGCCCGCGATCGCCCCCAGCGCCCGCGCGCGCGAGCCGAGGCCGATGGGACCCCCCGTGGCGGCGCAGGCGCTCATGACGCTCGGATCCGCGAGTGGGCTCGCGACGAGCACGTCGCACGCCTCGCCGAGTGCGCGCTTGCCGGCGAGGTTGCACTGCAGCGCACGGCTGCGCCACCACCATGTCTGTAGCGCGCGATCCCAGCGCAGCGGCTCCTGCGCCTCCCAGGCGGCGTAGGCCCGCGCGAGGCGGCGCCGCGCCTGCGGCCGGATCCACGAATACAGCCGGATGGGACGCCGGCGGGTGGCGACCGCGGCGCGCACGCGGCGCGGGGCGAGTCCGAAGGCGAGCGTCGGCAGGTCGCGCGGGCGCGGCTGGCGGTGGCGCAGCAGCACGTGCGCCGCGGTCGCGCGCCGCACGGGCGCGAACAGCTCGTCGCCGCCGACGCCCGTCAGCAGCGCGCCGCCAGCGGCCCGCTCGACGAACGGCTGCTGGAAGTGGCCGTTGAACGGCACGAGCGGGCCGTGGCGCTCGAGCACGCCTGCCGCCACCGGGCCGACGAGGTCGAGCTCGTCGGTCCACTCCAGGCGCAGCCAGTCGTCGAGGCAGAGGTGCGCGACCAGCTGGTCCTGCCAGCGCGTCTCGTCCGCCTCCGCGACGCCGGGGAAGCGGTGCGTCGCCGGGACGGGGAGCGGCAACCCCTCGCGCCGCGCGACGTGGACCGCGAGCGCGAGCACCAGCGAGGAGTCGACCCCGCCGGAGAACGAGACGAGGCAGGGCGGCCGCTGCAGCGCGGGCAGCACGGCCCGCTCGAGCGCGAACCGCGGAGAGGACGCCGCAGGAGCGTCCGGCAACGGCGCGGTTGCCTCGTCCGTCCCCACGGGAACGCCCCACAGCGCTTCGAGCGGCGTGAGGCGGAAGCGCTCGTCCACGGCCTACGCCCGCGGCTCGACGCGCGTCAGCAGCTCGTAGCCGGCGCCCTGCGCGGCGCCGTCGTAGCGGTCGATCCAGGCGTGCGCGTCGAGCGCGTCGGCGCCGCCGGCCACGCCCACCAGCACGTCGTGGCGCCGGCCCTGCGCGAGCAGCCAGCGCTGCATCACCAGCGAGCGCTCCAGGCAGGTCGCGTGGCGCAGGCTCAGCGCGAGCTCTACCCCGCGCGCGCTGGCGCGCGGTGCAGCCGGGGGTGCCGTGACCCGCGCCGTCAGCCCGGCCGACGGCAACTCGCGGCGCAGCCGCCGCAGCGCCAGCAGGCCCCAGCCGGCCGCCCGTGCGGTCGGCAGCAGCCGGGCCGCGCGGTGCCGGCGGCCGGTCACTCCGCCGGCGCGGCGAGCAGCCCGTGCTCGCGCAGCATCTCGACGAACGCCCCGGCATCGCGCGCGGCCGCCGCCTCGTCGATGCCGTACGTGGCGCGCAGGCACTCGACGAGCTGGGCGACGCTCGCGCCCCCGGCTATCTCCTTCCACAGGACCGCACCGGAGCCGTTGATGCCCATGTAGGTCCAGGTGCGCTTGTCGAGCACGATCACCTCGTCCTCGACCTCGCGCCACATCAGCCGCTGCTCGTCGAGGGCGAGCCCCTCGTCCTGCGGCGCGGGCGATCCCGGCGAACCACTCTCCACGCGGCACAGCCTAGAGCGCTCGCGCGGCGCGCGGTGCGGCAGGCTTCCTACGGCGCCGTCGCGCGCCCGAGGATCTGCGTCGCCGCACTCGCCGGATCCAACCGCCGCTCGCAGACCTCGTCCAGCAGCTTCTGCACGTCCGGGTCCTCGCGGATCGAGGCCTCCAGCTCGCGGCGCATGCGCGAGGTCGCGATCGCCACGACCTCGTTCATGAGGTTGCGGCGGCGGCGCTCCAGCAGCGTGCCCTCCTGCTGGATGTACGCGCGGTGCGCCTCCATCTGCTCGACCAGCTCGTCGATCCCCTTGCCGTGCGCCGCCTCCGTCTTGACGATCGGCACGCGCCAGCCCTTCTGCTCGCCGAGCGACAGCACGCCGCGGATCTCGCGCACCATCGTGTCCGTGAGCGGATGGTCGGCCTTGTTGACGACGATCACGTCGGGGATCTCCATCACCCCGGCCTTCAGCGCCTGGATCGAGTCGCCGGAGCCGGGCATCAGCACGAGCACGACGGTGTCGGCGTGGTCGATCACGTCGACCTCCGCCTGCCCCACGCCGACGGTCTCGACCAGGACCACGTCGCGGCCGGCCGCGTCCATCAGCAGCGCGGCCTGCAGCGCCGCCTCCGAGAGACCCCCGAGCGCGCCGCGATTCGCCATCGAGCGGATGAAGACGCCGCCGTCGAGGAAGTGCTCGGAGAGGCGGATGCGGTCGCCGAGCAGCGCGCCGTGCGTGAAGGGCGAGGAGGGGTCGATCGACAGGACCCCGACCGTTCGGTCGCGCGCGCGCTCGGCTCTCGTGAGCGCACCCAGCAACGTCGACTTGCCGACGCCGGGCGGGCCCGTGAAGCCGACGACGGCGGCTCTGCCGGTGTGTGGGAAGACCTCGCGCACGAGCTCCCAACCCTCGGGGCGGTCGTCCTCGACGAGCGTGATCGCGCGTGCGAGCGCGCGCTTGTCGCCGGCGAGCAGGCGCTGCGCGAGAGTGGTGTCGACGGCCATGGGCCGCGCATGATGCCAGGCCGGCCGCCCGGCGCGGCGCCTCCGCGGCGCGCCCGTGCATACCATGCGAAGAGATGGACCAAGCCCTCGCTCCGCCGCCCGTCGACGTCCCGCCGGCCGTCCGCACGCCGCCCCGTCCGCTGCACGGCGGACCACGCGCGCTGCTGCGCTTCATGCGGGCCAACGGCATGCTGAACCGCCATTACGCGCTGCTGCTCGCACGCTTCGCGTGGCTCAAGCTGCGCTGGCGCGGGCGCCTGCAGACCGACGGCATCGCCTTCGTCTGCCCCGACGTCACACTCGAGATCGGCAAGCACGCCAAGCTGCATCTCGGGCGCTGGTCGTGGATCGGCGACGGCTGCAAGATCCGCGCCCACGAGGGCGAGGTCCGCATCGGCGCGAAGACCGTGGTCGGGCAGGAGTGCACGATCTCCAGCTACCAGCACGTCTCGATCGGGCGCGAGTGCATCGTCGCCGACCGCGTGATGCTGATCGACTTCGACCACGGCGTCGTCGAGGTCGAGCGCCCGATCCGCCTGCAGGGGATCTACAAGCGCGACGTGAACGTCGGCCACAACGTCTGGCTCGGCTACGGCGCCTGCGTCCTGCGCGGCGTGACGGTCGGCGACAACGCCGTCGTCGGCACGAACAGCGTCGTCACGAAGGACCTGCCGCCGAACGCGGTCGCCGCCGGCATGCCGGCGCGCGTGATCCGGATGCGGCAGGAGCCGCGGGAGATGCGATGGGCGTGACGGCGGGAGACCTGGGCCGCGCAGACGACGGCGGCAAAATCGGCGGATCCGTCCCGCCGGCGATCGCGCTGCGCGGGGTCGTCAAGCGCTTCGGCCCGATCACGGCGGTCGCGCAGCTCGACCTGGAGGTCCCGCCCGGGATCTGCCTCGGCCTGCTCGGCCCCAACGGCGCCGGCAAGTCGACGACGATGCGGATGCTGACGGCGCAGGCGATCCCCGACGAGGGCTCGATCGAGGTGCTCGGCTATCGCATCCCCGAGGAGTCGAAGCAGGCACGCGCGGAGATGGGCGTCGTGCCGCAGCTCGACAACCTCGACGTCGAGCTGAGCTGCCGCCAGGTGCTGACGGTCTTCGCGCGGCTCTACCGCGTGCCGGCCGCCGAGCGCGACGCGGCCGTGCAGCGGGCGCTGGAGATCGCGAACCTCACGGAGCGCGCCGACACGCAGGTCGACCTGCTGTCGGGCGGCATGCGGCGCCGCCTGCTGATCGCGCGCGGGCTCGTCCACCAGCCGCGCCTGCTGCTGCTCGACGAGCCGACCGTCGGCCTCGACCCGCAGGTGCGCCAAGAGCTGTGGTCGCTGATCGACCGCCTGCGCGGCGAGGGCACGACGGTGCTGATGTCCACGCATTACATCGAGGAGGCGGAGCGGCTCGCCGACACCGTCGAGGTGATGGCGAGAGGCCGCATCGTCGCGCGCGGGAAGCCGCGCGAGCTCGTCGCTGAGCACGCCGGGCGCGAGACGCTCGAGGTGTACGGACCGCCGGCGCGCTTGGAGGAGCTGCGCGCGGAGGGCGAGCGCGCCGGCTGGACGACGCGCCGCTCCGGCCCAGCCCTCGCGATCCTGCACGCCGAGCGCTACGACGGCACGCTGCCGGAGGGCGTGCGCCGCGCCGCCACGCTCGAGGACGCGTTCGTCGTGCTGACCGGAGAGGAGATCGAGTGAGCGCCACCGCGCACACGCAGCGCGTCGCGACCGCGCCCGTCGGACCCCGTGGGCGGCGCCGCCGCATGCACCGCATCGAGCCGGCCGCCGTCTTCGGCGTGATGACGCGCGACATCACCGTCTTCACGAGAAACTGGAAGACGACGACCTTCTCGTCGATCGTCGAGCCGACGATCTACCTGCTCGCGTTCGGCTTCGGCTTCGGCGCGCTCATCACGTCGATCAACGGGCTCGACTACGAGCAGTTCGTCGGCACCGGCGTCGTCGCGACCGCGGTGCTGTTCTCGTCCGTGTTCCCGGGGATGTACGGGACGTTCCTCAAGTACCGCTTCCAGCGCACGTACGACGCGTTCCTCGCCACGCCCGTCGACGTGGCGGAGATCGTCAGCGCCGAGACGCTGTGGATCGGGATCCGCGCCGGCGTGTACGGCAACGCGCCGCTGCTGGTGGCGCTCGCGTTCGGGCTCGACCCGAAGCCGACCACGGTGCTCGTGCCGCTGATCTGCTTCGTGACCGGCTGCGCGTTCGTCGCCTTCGGCGTCGCGATCGCCGGCACCGCCAACTCGATCGACAACTTCAGCTACATCACGAGCGGCGTGCTGACGCCGATGTTCCTGACCGCCGGCACGTTCTTCCCGATCTCGTCCTTCCCGGCCGGGATCGAGGCGCTCGCCCAGGTCAATCCGCTCTACCACTGCGTGCAGCTCGTGCGCGACGCCGTCGTCCTGGGGATCGATCCGGTGGCCGACCTGATCCACCTCGCCGTGCTGCTGGCGTTCGGG
Organism: Conexibacter sp.; assembly: GCA_035318525.1. Taxonomy (GTDB): domain Bacteria; phylum Actinomycetota; class Thermoleophilia; order Solirubrobacterales; family Solirubrobacteraceae; genus Conexibacter. The sequence continues at coordinate 19 of DATHEP010000284.1, read as the reverse complement.
ACGATCATGTGGTTCCTCG
>DATHEP010000283.1:0-2541 GCA_035318525.1 Conexibacter sp. | reverse complement strand
TACGACATGCGTACGTTCGCCCGAGAGCGCATATCCGTGTTCACCGCTCTCTGCGGCTGAGCCGCCGAGACAACACTTAGGAGCACCCATGATCAAGCAGATCAAGCTGCTGCTGCTCACCGCAGCGATCGCGCTCGTCGCGATCACGGCTATCGCCAGCTCGGCGTCAGCCCTCACCGCAAGAGTCGCGCCAGGCGGCAACATAACCGCTGACTCAAACGGCAGACTGACGTTCGGCTCCGGCAGCACAGAAATTCAGTGTGACGTGTCGCTCAAAGGCGATGTCCTGACCTCCGCCGGCATCGATGCGGGCGACCAGATAGGCAGCATCGACATAGTCGAAATAAATGTAGGTACCTGCAGTGGCGGCACAGTCGTTGACGTCCTAAACCTGGAATGGCGACTCACCGTCAGAGCCCTGCTACCGAACGCCGCAGCCGCGCCGAACAACCTCACCGGGTTCAGCATCGACATCCTCGACGCGGCGTTCGAACTCGAAGGCTTCGGTGGCGTCGATTGCCTATACAGAGGCAACGCTGCCGGGCTACAGAGAACAATCGACACCGGTGTGAACACTTACAGAACCGAAGACCAGAGAGCGCTCGAAGAAGTCACGCTCCCACGCGTCAACGAAAGATCTGACCCCTTTGGCTGCCCGGCGACCGGCAGCTTCAGAGGCACCTTCGATATGACCCCCGTCCAGAGCATCACCGTCAGCTGAGCAGTCCAGCATCACGACTAGGCAGTAGTACGAGGAGGGGGCACATGCGCCCCCTCCTCACGATCGGGCACGTGCCTCAGCCGCGGACCGGCTCGAGGCGCAGGCGATGGCCGGTGCCGTCGACCGTCGTGCCGTCGACCGCGTCGACGACGCGAGTCGCCTCGTCGGCGGGAACGTCGAGGAAGGCGAAGCGGTCGAGCATGCGGATGTTGCGGATCGCCTCGCCGTCGAGGCCGGTGGCGGACGTGATCGCGCGGATCACGTCCTTCGGCTCCAGCCCGTCCACCCGGCCGCCGGCGAGCACGAGGCGCGTGCGGGCGTCGGTGCCGTCGTCTCCGTTGACCGAGGCGTGCGGCTTCGAGTGGCGTCTCGGCTTCGTCTCGATCGGCAGCGCCGCGACGTGGGCGCCCGGCGTCCACGGCGAGATCGGCACGCCGGTGTGCCGCTCGATCGCCTCCATGTCGCGCTTCTGGCGCGGCTCGAAGAACGTCAGCGCGCGGCCCGAGCGGCCGACGCGGCCGGTGCGGCCGATGCGGTGGACGTAGACGTCCGGCGAGGTGGGGACGTCGAAGTTGATGACGTGCGTGACGGACGAGATGTCGAGCCCGCGCGCGGCGACGTCGGTCGCGACGAGTATCGGCAGCCGCCCGCTCTTGAACGACAGCATCACGCCGTCGCGCTGGCCCTGGCTCATGTCGCCGTGCAGCGCCTTGACGTTCATGCCTCGGTCGCGCAGGCGCCGGAAGAGCTGGTCGCAGCGGATCTTCGTGCGCACGAAGACGATCGCCTGGTCGGGGCGCTCGGACTCCAGCACGCGCACCAGCGCGTCGTCCTTCTCCTTGCCGCCCGTCTCGAGCGAGAACTGCTCGACGGTCTCGACCGTGAGCGTCGCGGCTCTCACCTTCACGAGCACCGGGTCATAGAGATAGCGCTCGGACAGCTTGCGGATCTCCGGCGGCATCGTCGCCGAGAAGAGCGCCGTCTGACGGCTGCCGGGCGTCAACGCCATGATCTTCTCGACGTCCTCGAGGAAGCCGAGGTCGAGCATCTCGTCGGCCTCGTCGAGCACGATGAAGCGGCAGTCGTGCAGCACGAGCGAGTGGCGGGAGATGAGGTCCTTCACGCGGCCGACCGTGCCGACCACGATGTGCCCCCCGGCGCGCAGCTGCGCCTGCTGCGAGCGGATCGGCGCGCCGCCGAAGACGGCGACCACGTCGACGCCCTTGCGCGCGCCGTACGCGCGCAGCGCCTGCGTCACCTGAATGCACAGCTCGCGCGTCGGCGTCAGCACGAGCCCCTGCACCTCGTGCACCTCGGGGTCGATGCTCTCGATCAGCGGCAGCCCGAACGCGGCGGTCTTGCCGGAGCCGGTCTGCGCCTGGCCGATCACGTCCGAGCCGGCGAGCAGCGGCGGGATGCCCTGCTCCTGGATCGGGCTGGGCGATTCGTAGCCGACGTCGTGGAGCGCGTCGAGGAGGGTGTCGGAGAGTCCGAGCTCGGCGAAGGTGGTCACGTCGCCCTCAGCTTAGTCGTGGCGCGCCGACGAGGCGGCGCGGTACCCCGCGACCAGACCAGCTCACGCCGGGGCGGCACCCCCCGGCGCTTCCGGCGTAAGCACCGGTGCCGCGGGCCCCCGCAAGCGCCACAGTGCCACGACGAGCGACCCGAGCCCGATCACGGTCGCCACGAGACCGACGAGGAACCCGACGACCGGAATCAAGGCCAGCAGTCGCAGGACGCCCCAGCCGGCCAACAGCGCGAGCCACGGCGACCGGCGCTCGCTGACGATCCGGCGCCCGACGATCCAGGCGGACGCGACA
>DATHEP010000282.1:0-2756 GCA_035318525.1 Conexibacter sp. | reverse complement strand
CCGTGGGCGGGCTCGGCGTGACGGGCACGCGTGCGGCCAACGCCCTGGCGCGCGAGGCGGACCTGATCCTCTGCGTCGGCACGCGCCTGATCGATCTCACGACGGGCTCGCATTCGCTCTTCCAGGACCCCGAGGTGCGCTTCGTCGGCCTCAATCTCGTGCCGCGCGACGCCCACAAGCTCGGAGCGCTGCCGCTCGTGGCCGACGCGAAGCTTGGGCTGCGCGCTCTCCACGACGCGCTCGCCGGCGAGGACTGGCGGGCCCCCGAGGCGTGGCGTGAGCGCGCGCTCGAGGAGAGGACGCGCTGGGAGCGAGAGTTGAGCCAGGACCTCGCCCCTCGTGACGGGGAGCGCATGAGCCAGGGACAGCTGCTTCGCGTCCTGAACGAGGCTTCGAGCGCCGCGGACTGGCTCGTCGTCGCATCCGGGACTCCGCACGTGGACGTCCACAAGCTCTGGGACGCCTCGACCGGCGCCCGCTGCCTGATGGAGGTGGGCTTCTCCTGCATGGCCGGCGAGATTCCCGCCGCGCTGGGCGTGCGGATGGCGTGTCCGGACGCGGGCGAGGTCTACGTCCTGATCGGCGACGGCAACTATCTGATGGGCGCCACCGGCGAACTGGTGACCGCGCGGCAGGAGGGGCTGAAGCTCATCGTGATCGTGGTGGAGAACCACGGCTTCCAGTCGATTCACGGGCTCCAGCGAGCGCGTACCGGACGCAGCTTCGGGCTCGAGTTCCGGGAGCGCTCGGCGTCCGGGGTCGACGGGCCCTTCGTCGAGGTCGACTATGCCGCGAACGCGCGGAGTCTCGGCTGCACGGTGTTCACCGCCTCGACGCCCGAGGAGTTCCGCAGCTCGGTCGAGGCGGCGCGAGGCGAGACGGCGCCCGTGGTGATCGTCGCGCGCGTGGAGCCGACACGGCTGCTGCTCGACTCCGGCTGCTGGTGGGACGTGGGAGTTGCAGAGCTATCCGAGCGACCCGAGACGCGCGATCTGGCGGCCGAGCACGCGCGCGGCCGGGCGCTTCAGCGGCCCTACCTGCCACGACGGTGAGGATCGTGGCCACCGCCGAGGTACCGCCCGTGGCCCACGAGGCCTTCGCGCGACTCGGCGAGATCGAGGTGGCTCCGGCGGGCGATGGCCACGCCCTCGCCCGTGCCGAGGTGCTGATCGTCCGCGGCACGCGCCTCGACGCCGCCACGCTCGCCCGAGCGGGCTGCCTCCGAGCGATCGCGAGAACGGGCGCTGGATACGACAACGTCGACGTCGAGGCAGCCACCCGGCTGAGGGTGCCCGTCGTGTACGCGCCCGGGATCGGCAGCCGTCCGATCGCAGAGGGGACGCTTGCCCTGATCCTCGCGGCCGCGAAGCGCCTGCGCGAGCTCGGCGCGGTCGTGCACGAGAGCGGGTGGGCCACGCGTTACGGCGTGGTGGGGCTCGACATCGACGGGGCCTGCCTCGGCGTCGTCGGCTTCGGAGCGATCGGGCGCGAGGTGGCTCGGATGTGCTCGGCCCTCGGGATGCGCGTGATCGCGCACGACCCAGCGTCCGAGAGCGGCGAGCTGGTTTCGCTCGCGGAGCTCGCCGCCCGTGCCGACGTGATCACGCTTCACTGTGCCCTCACGGGGCGCACACGTGGACTCGTCGACAGGAACTTCCTGGCGGGCGTGAAGCCGGGGGCGATCTTGGTGAATGCCTCGCGTGGCGAGGTGGTCGAGGATGAAGACGTCCTCGCTGACGCCCTCGCGAGCGGCCGGCTGTCTGCGGTTGCCCTGGACGTCTTCCCGACCGAGCCTCCCGACGCGAGCCATAGGCTCTACAGGGACCCGCGCGTGATCTGCACGCCGCACACGGTCGGCCTGACTCGCCTCTGGAACGAGCAGGTCTTCCAATCGCTGGCCCGCGGAGTCGAGGGTGTGCTCGCCGGCCAGCGGCCCGGAAATCTCCTGAACCCGGACGCGATCAGCGCCGCGTGACTACCGGCGCGGCCGCGGCCGCTGCAACGAAGCCTTCTTAGTCATCCGAGTTCGATTACCGGCCGCGTCGGTCAGGGCCGCCGCGATCGTGAGGCGCAGCGACCTGCGCGTGCGGAGCGCTCGACGTGCGCGGCGCGTGAGCTTGGCGCGCAGCGGGGTGGCTCGTCCGGCCGGCGCGGCGCCCTTGACCCGCGCTATGACGAGCTTCCCCAGCTTCAGCCGCCTGGCGAGCTTTCTCGTGACCTTGAGCTCGAGCGCGACGGAGCACGCCTCGTTGCAGGTCACCCTGACCGGGATGCGGCCGCTCTTGAGCGCCTTCCTGAGGTTGCGCGACCCCAGTCGTATGGTGCCCTGGGGTCCCGTGCGGTCCACACGGTCCACATGGTCCGCGCCGACGATCACCCCGGAGGCCTCCGAGTCGGACGAGACAGACCGGCCCTGCGTCGCGGTCACCCGGGCACGCAGGCGCCTGCCAACGTCGGCCGCCGTCGGGGTGTAGGAGGCACCGGTCGCAGCCGGGATCGCCTCACAGGCCGCGCCACCGGCGTCGCAGCGGCGCCAGGAGGTGGTGATGGCCGGGGTGCCGGACCAGGTGCCGTCGCTCGCCGTGAGCGTGCCGCCCTCCACGGGGTCGCCGCTGAGGCCGGGGCGGACGCTGGCGAACGGAGCATCCGCGCCCAGCGTGACGCCGTAGCTGGCGCAGGAACCGCCCGAGCCTCCCTGACTGACGATCAGCTCGCGGGACTCCCCCGCCGGCAGGATCGAGGAGACGGCTGCCGCC
>DATHEP010000281.1:0-4130 GCA_035318525.1 Conexibacter sp. | reverse complement strand
CAGCAGATGCGTCGCGAAGGAGTGTCGGAGCGCATGCGGCGACGCTCCGGCGACCCCGACGGCCTGACGCGCCCACACGCGCAGGCGGCGTCGCACGTCGGACGTCGACAGGCGCCGGCCGGACTTCGAGACGAACAGCGCGGGCGTGGGGTTCGCCGTCAGCAAAGCGTGCCGTCCGCGCTTGAGATAGCGGTCGATCGCCTGCAACGCGGGCTCGCCCGTCGGCACGAGACGCGTCTTGCCGCCCTTGCCCTCGACGCGCACCTGCTCGCCGTCGAAGTCGACCGATACGAGGTCGAGGTTGACGAGCTCCTCGGCGCGCAGGCCGGAGGCGTACGCAAGCTCGAACAACGCGCGGTCGCGCAACGCGAGGGCAGTGTCGGCGGGGATGCGGTCGAGCAGCGCGGCAACCTCGGCGGCCTTCAGCACGCGCGGCAGCGGCTGTCCCCGCCGCGGTGCCGACAGCAGGTCCGCCGGGTTCTGCTCCAGCTCGTCATGCTCGACGAGCGTCCGGAACAGCGCACGCAGCGACGCGAGCTTGCGCGCAACCGTGCTGGGCGCCTGCCCGGCCTCCGTCAGGCCTGCGGCGTAGCGGCGCAGCGTGCGCGGCGTGACCGTGACGGGACCCATCTGCTGCGCCCGCGCCCAGCGGGCGAACTGGCCGGCGTCGACCTCGTAGGCGTGACGCGTCTTCTCAGCGGCTCCGCGACGGCGCAGATCCTGGTCGAGCAGCGTGAGGGCCCGCCGCCAGTCGTCGTCGCTACGCTGCGGGGCGGTGGCGGTCTTCTTCATCGACACGGACACGGGTCAGGTCGCCACCAGACGGCAGTTGCTCGAGGCGGGGCTCGCGACGGAGGCTGAGCCGCCGCCGCGCCCGTGGCTGCGGATCCAGGGCAGCGACGACGCGACGACCATGTGGTACGCGGTGCTGCGAAAGCGTGAGCGAGGAGTCTTCATCGGCGCTCTCGCTATTCGCCACGGCGCGCACCATGCCTCTTTGCTGCAAGGCGGCTGGGACGAGATCCCGCTCGACGAGCTGCGCAGCCCAGTCGCCCCCTGAGATCCTGGCGTGCGGATCGGCGTCGCTGGCAAGGACGCAGGGAGCGTGGCCTGCTCACGCAGGCGAGCGACCGAGGACGGGGCACCGCCGGGGAAGCCGGTGGTCAGCGGCGCCGAGGCGCACGCCAGTCAGGCGATGTAGACCGGTGCGCCGACCGGCGTCTGGTCGTACAGGTCGATCACGTCGGGGACGGCCATCCGCACGCAGCCGTGCGACGCGGCGGTCCCGAGCGAGTCGATCGAGTCGGTGCCGTGAATGCCGGCGCCGTTGTAGATGCCCATCCAGCGTGCCTTCAGCGGATTCGACGGCCCCGGCGGGATCGCCTGGCCGGCGAGGTCACCGGCCCAGTCGCTGTTCGGCACGTTCCAGGTCGGGTCGACCTGCTTGTTCTGGATCGTGTAGAGCCCGGCCGGCGTCTCGAGACCGATTGCACCGACGGCGATCGGGTAGGTCTTCACGAGCTTCAGGTCCTTCCACAGGCGCAGCTCGAAGCTGCCGCGATCGACGGTGATCACGACCGGGTACTTCGCCGCCAGCTCAGCCGTCGTGACCTTCGGCTTCACGGTGTGCACGCGGACCGGGACCTCGTGCGGGGCGGTCGAGGTCGTCAGCGCCCGGACGACACTGCGTCGCAGCCGCCGGCGCTCGACCGTGATCCCGTCCTGCGCGGACACCGGGTCGAGCGACGTCGGCGAGAAGGCGACGCTCGCGTCGCGCGGGTCGCGGTCGAAGCGATCGACGACCTCCGCCATGAAGTGCTCGACGGCGAGGCGCGAGTACGTCACCTCCGGCCGGACCGCGACATCGGCCTCACCGCCCGTGACCTCGCGCGCGACGCGCGAGACGAACGAGCCGTCGCGGCCGCGCTCCAGCGCCTCGTCGACGGTGCCGTCGACGTCGATCGCGACTCTCGCGCGCTCCGGCGACAGCACGACGCGCTTGCCGCGGAACGTCGCGACGACCGGCTCGCGCAGTCTCCCGAGCAGGCGATCCTCCAGCTCCGCGCGCGCGGCGGCGGGCTTCATGCCGCCGACGTCGACACCGGCGACGCTGACGCCCTCGGGAATCGTGTCGCGGCGGCTGTGGTCGTAGGCCCACGCGACGACGCCACCGACGACAAGCAGTGCGGTGAGGCCGACCCCGATGGCGATGATCAGTTTGCGCAAGGAAACGACCCCGTCCCGATGATACGGCCGAGGGGGACGGAAAGCTCACCCCTGCAAGGGCTCTGTCACTCCAGCGACATCCGCCGGCAGCGAACCTGCAGGCCAGACGCGGGCTAGCGGGAGCGCAGCGGCGTCGCGAGGACGGGCGCCAGCCGCTCCGCCAGCTCGGGCCAGTCGGCCGCGCAGATGACGCCCTCCTCACGGCACAGCTCGCGGTTCCAGGGATGCGCGATCGTCGCCGGGACGATGCCGGCCTCCTGCGCGCGCAGGATGTTCTGCGGGCTGTCATCGATCAGCACGTCGATGTCGATCTGCGTGCAGCGGGTCACCTTGTCCCACGAGCAGTGAAGGTCGTCGTACGGCATCCCGATCTGCTCCAGCCAGTTGGCCGTGGCGTCGTGCGCCTCGGTCGAGCGGTGGCTCGTGACGTGGATGAAGTGGCCAGCCCCATGCCATGTGGCCACCGCCTCGACCGCGCCCGCGTACGGCGCCGCTCCCAGCACGTGCTCGCGCCGATGGCTCTCGGCGACGAGCGCGGCGATCTGCTCGCGCCGCAACTGCACGATGTCCCACGTGACCTGCTCGTCATAGGCGAGCGTCACGCCGAAGCGGCGCCGCGCAAGCAGCGCGAACAGGTCCCAGTAGTGGTGCAATGTCGAGTCGATGTCGATCGCGATGCGCATCCGCGCCACAGGGTAGAGACCGCCGATGGCCGCCGTGTCTCCATCCGTTCACGACGGCTACGGCGTAGTCGGTCGCTCTGCGTGGATGGACGTCGACTGGTCCGCGCACCGCCGCTTCGTCGAGGTCGACGGCAGGCGCGTCAACGCCGTCGAGGTGGGCGAGGGCCCGCCGCTGCTGCTCGTCCACGGCCTCTCCGGCTGCTGGCAGAACTGGCTGGAGAACATCCCGCACTTCGCCCGCACGCACCGCGTGATCGCACCGGACCTGCCGGGCTTCGGCGCATCCGAGATGCCGCGCGAGGAGATCTCGATCGCCGGCTACGCGCGCTTCCTCGAGCAGCTCTGCGACGCGCTCTCGATCGACGCCGCGGCTGTCGTCGGCAACTCGATGGGCGGCCATATCGCCTCCGAGCTGGCGATCCGCTCGCCGCAGCGCGTAGAGCGGCTGATGCTCGTGTCCGCCGCCGGGATCAGCGCCGAGCAGGTCCAGCGCAACGCCGTGATGGCGGGCGGGCACGTCATCGCGGCCGTCGCGACGTGGGCCTTGTCGCGGCACGAGCTGTACGCGCGCCGCCCCGGCCTGCGACGCGTCGCCCTGAGCTTCGTCGTGCGCCATCCCGACCGCCTGTCCGCCCCGATGGCGCACGAGCTGATGCTGGGATCCGGGAAGCCGGGCTTCCTGCCGGCGCTCGAGGCCGTCCTGACCCACCGCATCAGCGAGCGGCTGCCGCAGATCGCCTGCCCGACGTTCGTCGTGTGGGGCGAGGACGACCATGTGATCCCGGTGAGAGACGCGAAGCACTTCCAGCGGCTGATCCCGAACTGCCGCACGGTCGTGGTGCCGGACACCGGGCACGTCGCGATGCTCGAGCGGCCGGAGCGCTTCAACGCGCTGCTGGAGGCGTTCCTGGCGGAGCCGCCAGCCGCTCCGGCCGTGCCGGCTGCTGCGACGCCCGACGAGCGCGCCGCGACCGGCGAGGCGCTCAGCGGCGACGTCGCCTAGATGGAATCGACCATCTAGCGCGTGACGGCGCCCTCGGCGGCGCTGCCGACGAGCTTGGCGTACTTCTGGATCGCGACGTCGACGTGCTCGTCGGCGCGCGGCGCCGGCACGTAGTCGGCCAGGCGAGCCGCGATCTCCTGTTCGGAGAGCGCCACGTCGATGCGGCGCGCGTCGACGTCGATCGTGATCTCGTCCCCGTCGCGCAGCGCGCCGATCGG
>DATHEP010000280.1:0-3443 GCA_035318525.1 Conexibacter sp. | reverse complement strand
GCGAGAAACCCAAGCGCCTGCTCGGCGCAGGCCAGCGTTGAGGTCAGGTCCAACCGCAGCGCGATCGCGCGCGCCTCTTCGGCGTGCCGGATGCAAGCCTCGGCGTCTCCCAGGTTCGCGGCAACGAACGCCGCGGTGGTGAGCGTGACCGAGTGCAGGAAGCTGCCGACGGCGTCCTCGCCGAGCCCAACGGCCTCGTCCGAGAGCCGCGCGGCCTCGCCGAGCGAGCCGCGGCGCATGTGCAGGCTGGCGGAGACGGCGAGCGGGAATGCGAGCGCGACGATGGCTCCGCGCTCGCGGCAGGTGTCGACGAGCCAAACGAGCAGCCGCTCGGCGTCCTCGTAGTCCTCCATCCAGAGGTGGACGAGCGCCGCGACCGCGAGGATCTCGTGGCCAGGGCCGGTCGGGTCGAGCGCCCGCAGCGCCGTGTGGCGGCGCCGCAGCAGCGTTCGCGCGCGCGTGTGTTCGCCGAGGGTCGCCAGCGCGGACGCGTGCAACACGGCCGGCACGAGCTCGGCTTCCGGGGGAGCGAGGGCGAGGGCGCGCTCGGCGAGCGCTGCGAGGCGGTCCATCGGCCCGTGGGCCACGAGCGCCACCCCGGCCTGCGTGAGCAGGCCGGCGGCGCGCGCGGGGTCGTGTGCAACCACCCGCTCCGCTTCGGCCTCGAGCAGCGAGAAGGCGGCCATCGGACTCCCGCCGTGCTGGATCGCCATGCCGCGCAGCAGCTGCACGTCGGCCCGCTGCCCCGGCTCACCCGCGTCGGCGAGGACGGGGTCGAGCAGCGCCGTGGCCCGGGCCGGGCTGCCGGCCGTGATCGCCATCGCCGCCGCCACCACCGTACGCCCGATCGCGCGCGAGCGATCGGGGCTGAGCTCGGCGGCACGCACCAGCGCCGTCGCCGCGGTGGCCGGCGCGCCGCGCTGTGCGGCGTCGTAGCCGAGCGTCTCCAGCTCCGCCGCCAGCGCCTCGTCGGGCGCCTGGGCCGCCGCGGCGAGATGCCACGCCCGCTGCGGGCCGCTCACGGCCGCCGCGAGCGTGCGGTGAGCGGCGCGGCGCGCACTCGGCGTCGCCGCGCGCTCGACGGCGGTGCGCACAATTGGGTGCGCGAACGAGAGTCCACGAGCGTCGACGACGATCATCCCCGCGTCCTCGGCCGGCGCGAGCACGTCGAGGCCGCCGAGCGCTTCGTGCAGCGGAGCGGTGGCGCCGTCGGCGCTGAGCGCTGCGACAAGGAGCGCCTCGCAGGTCGCGGAGGGCAGCGCGTCCAGACGGCGTGCAAACGCGATCTCCAGCCTCGTGCCGACCGGCAGGGCGGCGGGCAGCGGCTGCCGGCCGTCCCGCTCGTCCGGGCTCAGCTGTGCCGGCGCCTCGATCAATGCAAGCGGATTGCCGCCGACGGCGTCGACGAGCGCCTCGGCGACCGCGGGAGCGACACCCGCTCGGCGCGCCAGCTCCAGCGCGTCCGCGCGGCTCAGCTCCCCGATCGTCAGAACCGACACGCCGGGCCACGGCTCGAATGGCTCGGCGCGCTGTGACCACACGGCGATCGCCGCTATGCCGATGTCCGCCGCACGCCGCGAGATGAATTCGATTGCCTGCCGCGACGACGGGTCGAGCCACTGCACATCGTCGACGCGCAGCAGCAGCGCCTCATGTTCGGCGGCGGCCGTCAGCAGCGCAACCGCGGCGTGCAGCACGCGTGCGCTGTCGGCGACCGTCGGCTGGTCGAGCGCCAAGGCGCCGCGCAGCGCTTCGCGGGCGGTGGGCGTGAGCGCCTCGTCGTAGCCGAGCAGCGGCTCCAGCAAAGCGGCGAGACCCGTCCAGGCGAGGGCGATTTCGCTCTCCGCCGCGGTCACGTCGATCACGCGCACCCCGGCGGGGCTGACGGAGCGCAGCAGCGCGGTCTTGCCGACGCCCGGAGCGCCCACGATCGTGATCGCCGCCCCGCGCTGCAAGCGGGCTGCGGCCGCGAGCTCGTCCAGCCGCGCGAGGTCGTCGGCACGTCCGAGCAGCGCGGCCCCCTGCCTGTGATCCGTGGCCACGCCGCCATGCTACGCGCCGACCTTCGGTGGTTTGCCTGATGCGGGTGGGCGCCAATGCCGCGAACGTTGGTGAGCTATGCGCTCCACGCTCATCGCGGTCCTCGTCCTGCTCACCACGGCCCCGGCTGCCGGCGCCGCTTCGATCGCCTACATCGACGGTGGCGAGGTCTGGCTGTCGTCACTCGACGGAGCGCAGAAGGTGCGCCTCGCGACGCATGTGGTCAATGGCTCCGGGGAGACCGAGAAATGGCTTGCCGTGGCGGCCTCCGACAACGGCCGGATCGTCGCCGTGCGCAATTTCCCCGGCCGGAACGCCGGCTATTCGTGGTTCAAGGTCTGGGAGCCGAACGGCACCTCCACGGTCGAGGGGCCGCTCAACGCGCCCTCCGGCTGGGCCATTTACGTCTACCCGCTCGGCTTCGACATCACCGCGGACGGCGTGCACATGGTGTACGGGTACTCGAACAGCGGCTTTTGCTGTCCGCAGAGCTTCGGGCAGGGGACCTACGTCCGGCCTGTGACCAACAGCCCGCTCGACCCGATCGAGGTCTCCGGCGAGGAGCCGACGCTGTTCGGCAACAGGATCATCTCCCACACGGGCACGACGGTGTACGCGCAGGGCGATCCGGCCCCGTATGGGAGCAACTTCTCCGGTTGGCTCGACGCGTCGGCGACGGGCCTCGAGCTTCGTCGTACCGACGTCGCGGCGAACGGGCAGCTCGCCGCACTCGAGCTGGAGCAGTGGGACGGCGGCTCACAGGCGGTCGGCAAGATCGCGGCGCTGGCGACCCAGGGCGTCGACCAGGGGCCCACGGGGGCCGTCAGTTGCTACCTGCCGACGAACGGGGTGGCCACGGACGTCTCGCTGTCACTGGACGCGACGCGCATCGCCTGGACCGACGACTCTGGTCTGAGGGTGGCCGGCGCACCGACGGGAACGGAGGAGTTCTGCGTCCTCAACTCGCCGCCGGTCGTGATCTCACCGACCGCCTCCCAGGGCGCGATCGGTGGGGCGAACATGGCGGCCTTCCTGCCGGCATCCGCACAGCCGCCCGGCGCGGGCCCGCCGTCGACCGGCGGCAGGGCGCCGCTGGCCACAGTGCCCAAAAAGCTCAAGACCAAGGCGCTGGCCGGCCCCAAGGGCGTCGCGATCAAGGTCAAGGTCTTCCGCGCCGGCAAGGTGAAGCTCTCCGGCAGCGTGCCGGCAAAGGTCCTGCGCCGGAAGGGCAAGGCCGTCGTCATCGCCACCGGATCGGCAACCGCAAAGCGCGCCGGGACCGTGACCGTGAGGCTGCGCCTGACCGCCGCCGCGCGCAAGAAGCGAGGCCGCCTCAAGGGCGCGCGAATGACGCTCCGGGTCACGCAGGGCGGCCGCAGCAGCACCAAGCGCGTCACGCTTCG
>DATHEP010000279.1:0-5378 GCA_035318525.1 Conexibacter sp. | reverse complement strand
CCGTCGCCTGAGCCACAGCGAGCTCTCGCAGGAAGATGACCGCGCAGCTCACGGGCTGTGCGGTCATCTGCGTTAACGGGGCGACCATTGGACCTCACATTCCTACGCTACGCCTTCGCGTCAAGCCTCGTTCGAACACGGACGTTTACGTCGTAGCAACCGCCGTACGCCGCGAAACCGTGTTCATATGACGCCCCTCTGAGACCGTCCGCGTCACGTTCTTCGCCCATCCGGACGACGGCTCGACCCCTAGCGCTCAGGGGGATCTCTAGGGCCCCGCATGCGACTCTGTGCGCGTGACGCTCGCCTTCTGGCTCTCCGACGCCTGTCTCACGGCGACCCAGGCGGCGCTCGTCGCGCTCCCACGCGCGCACGCGCCCGCGCGCGTCGAGGCGCTCGCGCGCCGGTTCGCGGGACCGTGGTGGGCGCTCGTGCCGCTTGCCTCGATCGTGCTGGTCGTGGGCACGATCCGCCTCACCGGAGCGACCGCCGACGGCCTCACGTGGCTCGCACTGGTCGCGGTGCCGCCGCTCGCCGCGTCCGCGCTCGGCGCGACGATGCGCGGGGGGCGCCCGCCCCTCGCCCTGCTGGCCGTGCCCCTCTTCGCGCTCGCCTGGGCGTCGGGCGACACGCTCGCCGGGGAGGGCGCCGCGACGCTGCTGTCGGCGCTGAGCTGCGTGACGCTCGGCGTGCTGCTCGCGGCCGTCGCGCCGCTCGGCTGGCTGAAGGCGGGGATCGTCGCGATGGCCGTCGTCGACGCGGTGCTGATCGGCGCCGAGCTGCTGCAGCCGGCCGGCGACGCGCTCAACGCCGCCGCCCCGCCCGCACAGCTTCCCCAGCTGCAGCGGGCGCTGTTCGGCGACGCAGTGCTCGGCTACGGGGACCTGTTCGTGGCCGGGGTCTTCGGCGCGATCGTGGCGCGGGAGGGGGCGGGGGACCGCGCCGCAGGGCCGCCTTGGCGCTGGGCGCTGCTCGCGCTCGCGCTCGGGCTCGCGTTCGACCTGCTGTTCCTCGTCCTCGACACGCTCCCCGCGACGGTGCCGATCGCCGTCGCGCTGCTGCTGCGCGAGTGGCTGCGCCGACGCCGCGAAATGCGCTGAAAAGCCGCAACTTCGGGCGCTGCTACGGTGTCCAAGAGGCGTGGAGGCATCTGCTCTCACCCAGTCCGCCCATTCGGGGGCCAGAGCGCACGGTCGTTCGCCGCTGCTGCGGTTGCAGTCCGACGAGCGCCTGATCGCGCTCGTGCGGCGTGGCAATCACGGCGCCTTCGAGGTGCTCGTGGGCCGCTACCAGACGCGCCTGCTCTCCTTCTGTCGCCACATGCTCGGCTCGAGGGAGGACGCGGAGGACGTGCTGCAGGAGGTCTTCACGGCCGCCTTCAACGCGATGCTCGCCGACGAGCGGCCGATCAACGCGCGCCCCTGGCTCTACCGCATCGCCCGCAACCGCAGCCTCAACCACCTGCGGCGCGTGCAGCCGATCGGCGTCGACTCGATGGATGTCCACCTGTCCGAGCACGGCACGACGACGGCCGACAAGGTCGACAAGCGCGAGCAGTTCCGCGAGCTGATCGCCGACGTGCAGCAGCTCCCGGAGACGCAGCGCACGGCGCTGCTGCTGCGCGAGATCGACGCGCTCTCCTACGAGCAGATCGCCGAGGCGATGGAGACCACGATCCCGAGCGTCAAGTCGCTGCTCGTGCGCGCGCGCGTCTCGCTCGCGGAGGCGGCCGAGGCGCGCCAGCTCTCGTGCGAGGACGTACGCGTCGAGCTCGGAGAGATCGCCGAGGGCCTGCGCCGCCGTACCTCCGCGCCGGTGCGCCGGCACCTGCGCGAGTGCGAGCGCTGCATCGTGTTCCGCACCGAGCTGCGCGCGACGAGCAAGGCGATCGCGCTGCTGCTGCCGATCGGTCCGCTGCTGCTGGCCAAGAGACTGCTGCTCGCGCACTTCGGCCTCTCCTCGATCGCCGGCTTCGGCGCTGGCGGCGCCGGATCGGCCGCGTCGGGCACCGCCGCGGCCGGCGCCGGCGCAAGCGCCGCCGCGGGCGCGGCGACGATGGGCGGGGGCGGGCTCGTGTCAGCCGGGATCGGCGCACTCTCGACGAAGGCCGCTGCCGGGATCGCCGCCGCGGCGCTCGTGACGGCCGGCGCGGTCGAGATCGAGCGGCACGCGCCGCGGGTGGCGCAGCCGCAGCCGCAGGTCGTCGCCCAGCAGGCGCCGCCGGTCGCCGCCGCGCCACTGGCCGTGCACACCACGCCGCACGCCGCCGCTGCGCCCGCCGAGCGGGCCGAGGCGGCGCGCAAGCCCGCCCTGCCAGCCGAGCGCGAGACGCCGACCTCGGCGACGACAACGCAGACGACGCCCGTCCCGCCGCCGGAGACCGCCGAGCCGGTCGCGGCCCAGCCGGGGCACACGCACGTCGAGACCGGCGCGACGACGCTGCCGGCAACGCTTCCGCCTACCGCGCCGCCGACGCTGGTACCGACGCCGGCGCCCGAGGCCGGCACCCCGACCGAGACGGCCCCGCCGACGACGACCGTGCCGCCCGTCACCACGACGCCCGCGCCGCCGCCCGGCTCGACCACGCCGGAGCCGCCACCCGGCGCGACGACGCCCGAGCCACCGCCGGCGGCGCCACCACAAGACGGCACGACGCCGCCGAGCACGACGACTCCCGGGACGACGACGCCGTCGCCGTCCGACGACCCGGCGCCCGCGTTCAGCGACTGAGCCGGCGAGCCGCCGCGCGCGTCAGGCGGCCGCGACGAGCCCGATGACCTTCATGCGCCGCTCGAGCGCTCTCAGCGCGAACGCACGAGTCTCGGCGATCGAGGTGCCGAACAGCACGACGTCCTCGTCGTCGGGCGCCCACTTCGGCTTCAGCACGCCCTCGGCGATCGGCGCGACCTCGCCGAGCGTCCGCTGGATGGCGACCATGTAGCGAGGATCCTCGCGCGCCATGTCGCGCAGGAAGCGCGCGCCGAAGGCGACGTGGCGGTGCTCGTCGCGCGCGACGTTCGTGAAGCCCTCGACGAAGCCGGGCAGCGTTCCCTCGCGCTCGTTGTAGTCGATGATGAAGTGCTGGCCCGTCAGCGCGAGCATCCCCTCGATCACCATGTGGTAGATCGTGATGCCCTCCACGAGCGCCTCGAGGTCCTCCGGCTCGACCGCCAGCCGGTCGACGCGGCCCTTGAGCATCTCGTCGAACAGCACGTTGAACTCCGGGTTGAGGTGCTCGCTCGTCTCCGCGAGGCGCTCGTCGAGCCCATCGGCCTCGAGCACGCCCACCTCGCTGTAGAAGCGGTCGAAGAAGGCGACGTGACGCGCCTCGTCAGCGATCTGCGTCGAGAGGAAGATGCGCACGTCCTCGCGCGGGGCGGCGCGCATCATCGGGCCGAGCTCGGAGGTGACGCGCTGCTCGCCGATGAAGAACGACGACAGCCCGTACATGCGGGCGTAGCGCTCCTCCGCGTCGAATCTCTCGTGCCAGTCGACGCGGTCCTGCGAGAAGTCGAGATCCTGCACCGCCCACTGCTGGCGCTCCCACAGCGAGTAGAGGTCGCGGTACGAGAGCAGGTTCGCCTCGCCGCGGTCGGCGCTCTCGAGCAGCGCGGGGTCGCTCGTGGCCCGGAAGTCAACGCGGTCGGTGCGTGAGCTGGCGGCGGTCTCGGACACAGCGGGCCTCTCCTCGCTCGGTGGTCGACGGAGCCTACCTGAGGCCTGGCTGGCCGGCCAAACGAACGGCGCGCCCTACGGGCCGACCTCTCCGCCCGCGATGACGGCGCCCGCCTCGCGGCCGTCGAGCAGCAGCTCGTAGCGCCCGGCTCTGAGGCCCGGGATCCGCACGGTGGCGCGCCCGCCGGCGGCGACGTCAAGCACGTGGGGAGTTGGCGTCCGCAGCTCCAGGCGGTGCGCTCTGCCGTCGTCCGCACGCACCGACACCTCGACCGCGAGGAACGGCGGGACCGTGATCTCCGGCGGGTCGAGGCGGCCGCTCGTCGTGACCACGAACGAGGCGGGCACGCGCACCGCCTGCTCGCCGGAGGCGTCGGGCGGCGCTGCCCCGCCGCCGCCGGTTGCACCACCGGGCTCGGTCTCCGCGGGCGGCGGCGTCACCGCGGTCGTGCCGGGCTGCGTGGCGTCGGCCGGCGGCGCCGTCGCGTCGGGGGCGCTGGCGGTGGGGTTGGTCGACGTGGCCGGGTCGTCGTCTGAGCCGCAACCGGTCGCGGCGAGCCCGGCGGCCAGGAGCCCGAGCGCAAGGCATCGAGAAAAGCGCGACACGCGCCCGAGCCTAGCGGTCGCTCCCGACCATCCCGTGCCCGGGCCGGCCCGATGACTGCAGGTCTGTACCGGCATGATCGGTACAGACCTGCAGTCATCCCTCGTAGACGCGGGCGAGCGCGTCGTACCAGGCGTCGGGGGAGTGGTGGGCTCTGGCGCGTGCGAGCGCGGCGGCGCCGGCGGCGGCGCGACGAGCGGGGTCGGCCCACAGGGCGGACAAGGCAGCGACCCAGGCCGCCGGGTCGTCGACCGGCAGGGCGGCGTCGCGCCCGACCAGCTCCGGGATCCCTCCACGCGCGCTGCCGAGCACCGGCACGCCGTCGGCAAGCGCCTCGACGACCGACATCGGGCAGGGGTCGTCGCTGCGCGAGGGCGCGAGCAGGACGGCCGCCCCGCGCCGCTCGCGGGCGAGCGCATCGGGCGACAGGCGGCCGAGGAAGACGACCGGCTCGGCGCCCTCCGCCGCGAGCGCTCGCAGCCGCGCCTCGTCCGGACCCTCGCCGGCGATCCGCAGCGGCACGCCCGCCGCGCGCGCGGCGCGTACGGCGATGTCGAAGCCCTTCTCCTCCACGAGCCGGCCGGCGGCGAGCGCGTAGCGCCCGTCGGCGGCGAGCGAGCCGGCGGCGACCGCCCGCACGCCGTTCGGGACGACCGTCATCCGCTCGCGTGGGATCCCGAGCGCGCCGAGCCGCGCGGCAAGCGCCTCGCTGACGGCCACGAGCGCGTCGGCGGCGTCGAGCAGCCGCGGCTGCTGGCGCGCGAGGCCGGCCGCGTAGACGACGCCCTCGGCGTACGAGCCGCGGCAGCGGTGGTGCACGCCGGGCCGGGTGTCGCGCCCCTCGCAGAGGTAGCAGGGGGCGCCGTCGCGGTAGGCGACCCCGATCGCGCAGCAGAGCCGGTAGTTGTGCAGGTGCAGCACGACGCGGGCGCCCGCCGTCTTCGCCGCCGCCAGGGCACGCCAGCCGAGCAGCGGATGGACGTTGTGGGCGTGCACGACGTCCGCCCGGTGCAGGCGCACCGCCGCCGCGACGTCGCCCTCGTCGACGCCTCCGCGCAGCAGCCCGCGCGCCGCGCGGGCGTGTCCCGCCTGCTCGCTG
>DATHEP010000278.1:0-4084 GCA_035318525.1 Conexibacter sp. | reverse complement strand
CTTCCTGCGTGGGCTGTTCGGCGCCGACGGCTGCGTCGCGCGCGTGGAGAGCGCCGGCAAGGCGTCGCGCTACGCGGGCCTGGGCAGCCGCAGCGAAGCGCTGCTGAAGGACGTGCAGCGGCTGCTGAGCGCGTTCGGCGTGCGCGGGCGCCTCTACCGCGTCGGCGAGAGCGGGGCGCCGACGTTCTCGTACACGCGCAGAGACGGCACGACCGTCGAGTACACGTCGCGCGAGGGCTTCGACCTCCGCATCACGGGCACGGACCTCGAGCGCTTCGCTGCGGCGATCGGCTTCTCGACTCCCCGCAAGGAGGCCGCGCTTGAGTCGCTGCTGGGCGAGACGACGCGGTACCGCACGAAGCCCGGCACGACGCTCGTCGCGCGCGAGGACGACGGCCAGGAGGAGGTCTACAACCTCACCGAGCCGCTGCACCACTCCTACATCGTCGACAGCGTCGTCGTGGCGAACTGCTCGGAGTACATGCACGTCGACGACTCGGCCTGCAACCTGGCGTCGCTCAACCTCATGAAGTTCCGGCGCGCCGACGGCTCGTTCGACGTCGCCGCCTACGAGCACGCGATCGACATCGTGTTCCTCGCACAGGAGATCGTCGTCGGCGCCTCGAGCTACCCGACCGAGGGGATCGCGAAGAACGCGAACGCGTTCCGCCAGCTCGGCCTCGGCTACGCGAACCTCGGCGCGTTCCTGATGAGCAACGGCATGCCATACGACTCCGACGCCGGACGCGGCACGGCGGCGGCGATCACGGCGCTGATGACCGGGCGCGCGTACCGCCGCTCGGCGGAGATCGCGGCGGCGGTAGGCACCTACGAGCGCTACGCGGACAACCGCGAGCCGCACAACGCCGTGATGCGGATGCACCGCGATGCCTCCTACGCGATCCCGGACGCGACAAGCGCCGACGACGAGCTGCTCGCCGCCGCGCGCCGCTCATGGGACGAGGCCGTCGGGCTCGGCGACGAGCACGGCTATCGCAACGCACAGGCGACGGTGCTCGCGCCGACGGGGACGATCTCCTTCCTGATGGACTGCGACACGACGGGCGTCGAGCCGGACTTCTCGCTCGTGAAGTTCAAGGAGCTCGTCGGCGGCGGGCAGATGACGATCGTCAACCGCACGGTCCCGCAGGCGCTGCAGACGCTCGGCTACTCAGACCAGCAGGTCGAGCAGATCGAGGCGCACATCAACGAGCACAACAAGATCGTCGGCGCGCCGGGGCTCGCCGACGAGCACCTGCCGGTGTTCGACGTGGCCGTCGGCTCGCGCGCGATCTCGCACATGGGCCACATCAAGATGATGGGCGCGGTGCAGCCGTTCATCTCGGGCGCGATCTCGAAGACGGTCAACCTGCCGGAGACGGCGACGGTGGAGGACATCGCCGACGCGTACCTCCAGGCGTGGCGGCTCGGCGTGAAGGCGCTCGCGATCTACCGCGACGGCTCGAAGACGGCGCAGGCGCTGCGGACCGACGCGCAGAAGGAGGCGCCCGCCGGTGGCGCGATCGACCAGGAGGCGATCGACAAGGCCGTCGCCGAGGCGCTCGCGCAGGTCGAGCCGGCACGCAGACGGATGCCGCGCGAGCGCAAGTCGATCACGCACAAGTTCTCGCTCGGCGGCCACGAGGGCTACATCACCGCCGGCATGTACGAGGACGGCAGCGTCGGCGAGATCTTCCTCACCGACATCGGCAAGGAGGGCTCGACGCTGCGCGGCATGATGAACTCGTTCGCGACCGCGATCTCGATCGCCCTCCAGTACGGCGTGCCGCTGGAGACGCTCGTGCGCAAGTTCAGCTACATGCGCTTCGAGCCGGAGGGCATGACGCAGAACCCGGAGATCCCGTTCGCCAAGTCGATGCCCGACTACATCATGCGCTTCCTCGCCTCGCGCTTCCTCGACGAGGACATCCAGGAGGAGCTCGGCATCATGACGCCGGGCGTGCGCGCGCGGAAGATCGCGCAGGACACGGCGACGTCGGTGGGCGGAGACACCGCCGGGCCGGCCGCGAGCGGCGACGGCGGCGCGAGCGCCCCGACCGCCGCGCTCACCGACTCGCCGCCGGTCGTCCCGGCCGCGATGGCCGGCCTCGACCTCGGCCCGGCGTGCAGCCAGTGCGGCGGCATGATGCAGCGCACCGGCTCCTGCTACACGTGCTCGAGCTGCGGCAACAACACGGGCTGCGGCTGATCGCGGCGGCCCCCCGAGCTCGGCGGTCGTCAGCGCAATGCCGGAGATCGCTGAGCGCATGTTTGAGCTGGCGAACGATGCCTTGGCCGAGCAGGAACGTCAGGTGTCCGAGATGCGTACGCGGAGTACGGCGGTCGTAGGCATCGGCGGAGTCATCGGAGGCCTGCTCGGCCAGCAGGTCTTCGCCGGATCGCATCCCGCTGGTGCAGTCGAGTGGGCCGCTGCAAGCGTAGGGCTCATCGCAGCAGCTGCCCTGCTCGCTTTCGCCATGAGGATCGTGGGCCTCCATCGCCTGGGGTTCAGTCTTGATGCCGAGGCGTCGTATGCCTGGCTCTACGAGCATGGGGTCGTTTCACAGCCTTATGTAGATCTCGAGCTGACGGAGCGCTTGTCCGAGACGCGCGAAGACCAGCGGATCATTCGCCGCCTGGAGCGATCGTTCGTCGGTGCCTTGGTGCACTCGTCGTCATGACATCCGGCCTCGCAACCGCAGCGGCGCTAGCATCGTGAACATGACAACGCCACAAGAGGGGTCTGCACCGAAGCAGGACGTCAAACCCGGTCAGCTTCCCGCGCCGGGGTCCTTGCCGAAGATGCCCGACTCTGTCGTGAACTACGAGAACAAGAGCCTGACGCCGCCTGCCACGGGGCCGGCTGAGTCCCGCTTGACAGCAACTCCCAAACCGATGCGGGTCAACGAACTACTCGGCGCATATTGTGGCGCGTTGCCGCCCGGGACGTTCCCTTCCGGTTGGCTTGCTCTGCAGCGCAGCGAGTGGGAGGAGCCCCGTGCTCTTGCACCTGCAGTAAGCACGCCGGCCAGACTCCCTGGCGACTAAGTCCTACGGCAGCTCCAGCTCCCCGTCGGTCACCTCGGCCGCGACCTCGACGACACGGCGGCGATCGGTGCGGGCGTGGGTCCGCAGGCGCTCGAAGGCAGTGCGGTCGTCGACCCCGTGGCGCTCCATCAGGATGCCCTTGGCGCGCTCGATCACGGCACGGCGGGCGATCGCGCCCTCCAGTTGGTCGACCTTCGCCTCGAGCCGCTCGACCTCCGCGTGGCGGCGCAGCGCGAGCTCGATCGCGCTCTGCACGGCGCCGGCCTCGTCGGGGCGCGCCTGAGCGGCGATCCCGCGCTCGGCCGCGCGCGCGACGAACGCCGGGTCCTCCTCGAGCGTGAGCACTATGACCGGCCCGGAGGCGTATGCGCCGATCTCCTCGATCAGCGCGAGCGCATGGTCGTCGTCGTGGTGCAGGACGACGATCGACACATCCGGATCGTCGGCGGCGACGCGCTCGGCGACTTCGCCGACCTCAACCGCATACGCGCACACCGTGTGGCCGAGCGCGTGCAGCAGCGCGACGAGCTGATTGAGCGCCGCGGCATCCTCGTCCGCCGCGAGCACGCGAAGTCCCTCGGTCGTCATGCCGAGCTTCCTCGCGACAGGACTGCGCAGCCTCGCGCGAGCGCGCTACGATCGGCAACAGACCGGCGACGACGCTGGTCAACTCGGAAGAAGCGGCGCCCCAGACCCCCGGCGCTCCAAGCGTGATACGCCGGGAGGAAGACGGGACCGTGGCCGACCAAGAGATCCGAAGCGAGCACGATCGCTCGCCAGTGTATCCCGCCACATCAGCAACGCATCGCGACGCGATGGTCGAGCGCCACCTCGGCCTCGCCCGCCACCTCGCGCTGCGCTACAGCGACAGCGGCGAGCCGCTCGACGACCTCTTCCAGGTCGCGTCGCTCGGGCTCGTGAACGCGGTCGATCGCTTCGACCCGTCGCGGGGCGTCAGCTTCACCACGTTCGCCGTGCCGACGATCCTCGGCGAGCTGAAGCGGCACTTCCGCGACCGCGGCTGGGCGATCCACGT
>DATHEP010000277.1:0-4275 GCA_035318525.1 Conexibacter sp. | reverse complement strand
CGCGCTGACGCCGCGGCGCTCGCCGCGCGCTTGCCGGACGCGCATCTGCTGCAGGTGCAGGACGCGGCCCACGGCGTGCTGTTCTCCGATGCGACCGACTGCGCCGAACGGGCGGTCGCCGCGTTCCTCGACGGGCGCGTGCTCGGCCCCTGTCGCCGGCACCCGCGTGCGGCACCGCCGTCGCCCTTGCCGCCCCAACGGCTCGAGCAGCTCCGCGCGGCGGGCCACCCCGGCGGTCGCATCGGCCGCACGGTCACGGCTGTCGTGCGCACGCTCGACGACGCCACCGATCAGCTCATCGCGCAGGTGCTCACGACCGGCCAGGCGCACCCGTTCGGCGCGCTGCGCGCGGGCAGCGCGGTGCTGGAGCGCGGTCGCGGGCTGCGCCTGCGCGCCTACGTCTACGTGCCCGGCGTCGCCGTCAGCGGCCTGGTCCCGGCGAGCCGGCCCCGCTTCACGCTCACGGTCGGCGGCCGGGCCGCCGCACACGGCCGCGTCACGCTCTCGCGCGGCGGACTGACCGGCGAGCTCGACGGCGAGCAGGTCGACGTCTCCGCCCGCGCGCTCGGCTGGCGCTCGCCGTCGACCGCGACGGTGGCCGCGCTCGGCCTGGGCACGACAGGCTCGCTCGCGCCCTCGCTCGCCCCGCCCTCGCTGCGCGCGCCGCTCGCGCGGTAGCCTTCGCCGCCGTGCCGACGCCGCCGCTGCTCCAGACGCTGCTGACGACCCCCGGCCCGTCCGGCTACGAGGGCGACGCGGCGGCCGTGTGGCGCGAGGCCGCCGAGGCGTTCGCGACCGTCACCGCCGACGACCTCGGCTCATCTGTCGCGCGCGTGAAGGGCACCGCCGACGGGCCGCTGCTCGCGATCGTCGGTCACGTCGACGAGATCGGCGTGCACGTCTCGCACATCGACGACGACGGCTTCCTGCGCTTTGGCTCTGTCGGCGGCTGGGACCCGATCATCCTCGTCGGCCAGCGCGTCACGCTCGTCACACGCGAGGGCTCGGTCCCCGGCGTGATCGGCAAGAAGCCGATCCATCTGATGAAGGACGAGGACCGCAAGCGCGTCCCCGAGCTGAAGGACCTGCACATTGACATCGGCGCGAAGGACGGCGACGACGCCCGTGCGCGCGTGCGGATCGGCGACGTCGCGGTGATCGCCGGCGAGCCGGTCGAGCTGCCGAACGACCGTATCGTCTCGCGCGCGCTCGACAACCGCATCGGCTGCTACGTGGCGCTCGAGGCGGCACGGATCGTCGCGGAGGCGGGTGGTGCGCCCGGCGACGTGGCGGCGGTCGCAGCGGTGCAGGAGGAGATCACCTTCGCCGGCTCGCGCACGACCGCCTTCTCGCTGGCGCCCCAGCTCGCGATCGCGGTGGACGTGACGTTCGCGACCGACCAGCCCGGCGTGGAGCTCGGCGAGCTGACAAAGCATCCGCTCGGCTCCGGGCCCTCGCTCACGCGCGGCTCCACGATCCACCCGCGCGTGTTCGAGCTGCTGCACGAGACGGCCGAGGCCAAGGGGATCCCCTTCACCGTCGCCGCCAGCGGCCGCGGCACCGGCACGGACGCGGACGCCATCCATCTCTCCCGCGCCGGCATCCCCACCGCGCTCGTCAACGTGCCGCTGCGCTACATGCACTCGCCCGTCGAGCTGTGCCAGCTCGACGACGTGGCGAACGCCGCGAAGCTGATCGCGGCGTTCGCGCTCCGGCTCGCGCCGGACACGTCGTTCGTGCGCTGAGCGCTCGCGCCTGGCGTGGAGCGTGACGAGGTTGATTCACGTACTCACGCTGCGGTGTTCATCGGCCGATATCATCGACGGACTGCCTAGCGTTGTCCGACGAGCCCGGGTGGAGGCCGGAGTCCGTGACCGCACCACGCCTGCCGGAAGCTGAGGAGCTTGCAGAGCGGCTCGCCGATGAGATCGTCGGTCACGAGCCGGGCACGGCGGCCGCCTGGCAGGTCGACGGGCCTGCAACAGCCGGCAAGTCGGCCCTGCTGAGGCGGCTGTCGCAGATGCTCGACGAGCGAGCGTGTGTACCGCTCGTCGTTGCGCCTCCCGCCGGGGCTCTCGACGCGGGTCCGCTCGTCCTCATGGAGATCGCTGCGGGAATGAAGTCCTCGGGGCTCCGCAACGGAGAGACCGACATGTTGCGCGACGGGCAACGGCCGCTGTCCGAGAAGGTCGCGCAAGTGCGTCAATGGGTGAGTGACACTCGCGACAAAGTCGTCCTGCTGTATGACGAGCCACTCGCCTGGCCGAGTCGCAGCGAGCAAACTGAGCACTTCGCCGATCACGCGCGCTTGGTGATCCAGGAGCTCGTGCGCGATGTCGGCTGCCGCCGAGTCATCACCGGTGACGCTCCGGGCGGCATGCGTTTCGTCAGCGAGGATCGAATCGGGACCACGAGCGAACCTGAGGCGTTCCTCGATGATCGCGACGCGTGGGGAGCGCTTCGCGACCCGGCGGCGCAGCTGGCCTCTCTCGGTGTCGACGTGCTGCGGCCTTACTCGCCGTTGCAGTTGCGCCTGTTGGTTGCCCAGGTTGCCCTCCGGTCGCTGGAAGAGGTGTCCGCCTGGCTGGAGGCCAATCCGCACTCGCGGCGGGCGATCTCGCAACGGCTGATCGAGGAGCTGTCCGCCCGTCGCGAGCACCGCGACCTCGTCCGCGCCTGGGTGCGCCTTGCCTACATCCGCCGGCCCTTCGACGAAGAGCTGTTGAGACGCATCGCCGGCAGACTCGGCAGATTGTCGAAGGCGCTGTTGCGCACCTGTCTGCTGTACCGCGCCGATGGTCAGTACGTCTTGCACGAAACGCTTCGTCGCGACGCGCTGGAGGCTTGGCGGAACGAGGGCATGGGGCCCGATCCCGCCATCACCCAATACCGCCTGCTTGCGGAGTACTACGAGAGCGCCTGTGAGTCATCCGAGCGTCATGGCAGCGGCGACGCGCTTCTCACGGGGATGGAGAGCTGCTATTACGCCGCGCGGTCGGGGATGCGCGAACTTGTCAAGCAGCGCGCATACTTCGTTGACCAGCTTGACCTGCTGGGCAAGACCCTTTCCTACGAATTGAAGGATTACGCGGCAGCTGCTGAGGTGTTCGCGGCATCTGTGGCGATCGACGACAGAGACGACTACGCGCATCACTATCTCGCGTACAACCTGGACCGACTGGGGCGCGAATCCGAGCGCGTCGAACATCACTACGCGCGTGCGGTCGAGCTCAACGGGCAGCACGCGTGGTGGAGGGCTCGATTCGTCCAGTATCTCGTCACGCGCGGCCGAACCACCCAGGCGAGGAACGAGTGGGATCGCGCTCTGGACGAGTTGAAGTCGTCCGATCGCGTCGAGAGCGTTGCTTTCCACGAGTTGCTCCATGGCTGGGTCGCCGACACGCTGTTGCGCCGCGGGCTGCTCGACTTCGCCGAGGATGTTCTGCGCGATGTGCCTCAGGCGGTGCGAGTGGACAGTCCGCGTATCACCGCCCTCGTGCAGCGCCTGCGTGCGTTGCAGATCGCAGAGCGGGAAGGGGCGTATGTCCCCGGGCAGCATCTGACGACCGATTGGTGGATGCAGGGTCCGTTCTTGCTCCAGCGGCGGGTTCCTCCGTCGCTCACGCTCCGCCGTTGGCTGGCCGGTCGCATCGAGCATCTCGACGAACACGAGGTCGAGATGCGAGTCCGCGAGGTGGAAGTCGGAGCGGCGACGCCTCCGCCCTCGGCTTCGCTGCGCATCCCCGCCGAGCGCTTCGACGAACTTAGCCGGGATTGGTCTGCCGCGGAGCTCGAGGTAGGGCGTTTCGTGGAGATCGGTCTGTACTCGAACGAGGACGATGGGCACGTCACGCTGCGCCAGATCCGAGTCCATCCCCATCGCGAATGGCGCGATGAGACGCTTCCGATGCAACGCGCGGCCGGCGATCGATATTGGATCGACAAGATAGAGGCCGGTTGACCGGCCTCCCCTCGCTGCCGCTCGGCCGCCTCTCGCTCACTGTCTTCGGACCCGGCTTCGGCGAGAGCTCCATGATCGGAGTTCCTCATGGGGAATGGATCGTCCTCGACAGCCTGATCGATCCGTCAACAGGGGCCAATCCCGCCCTGGAGTTGCTGAGGGAGCACGACGCGCGACCGACGATTGTCGTTCTTACCCATCCTCACGACGACCACGCTGCGGGCTTCACAGCATCCTCGAATCGCAGGGACGTGGACTCGTCGGCTGCGTACCTACCCGCTTCAGGCCGCCGACGGATTCTCTGGCTGATCCCG
>DATHEP010000276.1:0-10315 GCA_035318525.1 Conexibacter sp. | reverse complement strand
CGTGCTGCTCAACATCGAGCCCGACCACCTCGACCGGCACGGTACGTTCGAGGCCTACGTCGAGGCCAAGCGCGGGGCGTTCAAGCGCCAGCCGCCCGACGCGATCGCGGTCCTGTCGGCCGACGAGCCGCGCGAGATAGGCGGCGCCGCGCGACGCGTCAGGTTCGGGTTGGCGCCCGACACCGGCTCGGACGTCACGTACCGCTCTCAGTGGATCAGGTGGCGAGGCGAGCGGCTGCTGCACGCGGACGAGCTCGGCGTCCCCGGCGCCCACAACCTCGAGAACGCGATGGCCGCCGCGGCCGTCACGCTCGCGCGCGGCGTCGACCCGGACGCGGTGCGCGAGGGGCTGCGCACGTTCGCGGGCGTGCCGCACCGGCTGGAGCTGGTCGCCGAGCGGGACGGCGTGGCGTGGGTCAACGACTCGAAGGCGACGAACGTCGCCTCGACGGGCGTCGCACTGCGCACCTTCGCGCTGCGCGACGCACGCGTGCAGCTGATCCTCGGCGGGCGCACGAAGGCGCAGGACTTCTCGCCGCTCGTCGAGGATGTCGCCGCGATCTGCGACGCCGTGCGCCTGATCGGCGAGGGGGCCGGCGAGATCGCCGCCGCGCTCGCGCCGGCGGAGGTGCCGATGATCTTCGCCGAGACGCTGGAGCGCGCCGTCACGGGCGCCCGCACCGCTGCTCGTCCGGGCGAGGTCGTGCTGCTCTCGCCGGCCTGCGCGAGCTTCGACCAGTACCCCGACTTCGAGGCGCGCGGCGAGCACTTCCGCGCGCTCGTGGAGCGGCTGTGAGACGGCCGGCCCGCCTCGCCCGCGCGCCGCGTCCCGCCGCCCGCGCCCCCCGCCGTGCCGCCGCGCCCCGCCCGATCGAGCAGCGCGTCCTGCTGACGGCGACGCTGTGCCTGCTCGCGGCCGGCGCGGTGATGGTCTACAGCGCCTCCTCCGCGCGCAACCTGCTCGGCGGCTACGGCGACGGCACGACCTACCTCGTCCGCTACGTCGCGCTCGGCGCGCTGGCGCTCGTCGCGATGTACCTGATCCGCCGCCACGGCGTCGGCCTCGCGCGTCGCGCGACGCCGCTGCTGCTCGGCGGCTCGTTCGTGCTGCTCGTGCTGGTGCTGATCCCGGGCGTCGGCACCGAGGTCAACGGCGCGCGCTCGTGGATCGGACCGGGCATCCTGTCGCCGCAGCCGTCGGAGCTGATGAAGCTCGCGCTGGTCCTCTACTGCGCGCAGTTCCTCGCCGCGCACCCGCGGCGGATCCAGACGCTGCAGGGGATGATGAGCCCCGTCGGGCTCGTCGCGGGCGCCGCCTGCCTGCTCGTGATCCTCCAGCCGGACACCGGCACGACGATCGTGATGGCGGCCACCGTCGCCGCGATCCTCGTCGCCGCTGGCGTGCCGCTGCGCCAGCTCGCGATCGTCGCGGGCGCCGGGCTCGTGCTCGTGCTGCTGCTCGTGCTCGTGCAGCCCTACCAGCAGGACCGCCTGACCTCGTTCCTGAACCCCTGGGCCGACGCGGGCGGCACCGGCTTCCAGTCGGTGCAGGGCCAGATCGCGCTGGGCTCGGGCGGGCTGTTCGGCGTCGGCCTGGGCGAGTCGGTCCAGAAGGTCTTCTACCTGCCGGAGGCGCACACCGACTTCATCCTCGCCGTGATCGGCGAGGAGCTCGGGCTGCTCGGCGTCTTCACCGTGCTGGCGCTGTTCGGGATGATCGTGTGGTCGGGCCTGCGGATCGCGCGGGCGGCCGCCGACCCGTATGCGAAGCTGCTGGCGACCGGCCTCACCGCGCTGATCCTGTGCCAGGCGATCCTCAACATCTTCGTCGTGCTCGGCCTCGCTCCGCTGACCGGCGTGCCGCTGCCGTTCGTCTCGTACGGCCCGACGAACCTGTTCGTGATCCTCGCCGCGGTCGGTCTGCTGCTGGGCGTCTCCGACGGGCAGCGGGTCGGGCTGCGGCTGGTCGAGCCCTCGCGCCGCGGCACGTCCGCCCGTGACGGCGCCGCCGCGGATCGCGATCGCCGCCGGCGGGACGGCGGGCCACGTCGTGCCGGCGCTGGCAGTCGCAGACGCGCTGCGGGCTGAGGGCGCGTCGGTCACGTTCGTCGGCGGGGAGCGGGCGGAGGCCGAGCATGTGCCGGCCGCCGGCTACGAGCTGCGCACGATCCGCGTTGAGGGGCTCGACCGGCGTAATCCCTTGCGCGCCGCCCGTGCCGTCCTGCGCGCCGCTCTTGCGGTCCCGCGCGCGATGCGGATTCTGCAGGCACTGAGAGCGGATGCCGTGATGGCGGGCGGCGGCTACGTGGCCGGGCCGGTCGGCCTGGCGGCCGTGCTGCTGCGGATTCCGCTGGTCGTCACGGAGGCGGACTCGCACCTGGGTGTCGCCAACCGGTTGCTCGCTCCGTTCGCGCGCCGTGTCTGCCTGGCGTTCCCGATCGCAGGCCGCACCGCCCGCCGCTATCGCGTGACCGGCCGCCCCGTCCCGCCGCCCGCGACCGACCTGGCCGCCGCCCGCGCACGCTTCGGGCTGTCGCCCGACGACACGGTGGTCCTCGTCTTCGGTGGCTCCCTCGGCGCCCGCTCGATCAACTTCGCGGCGGTCGAGGCGTTCACCGGCGCCACGTTCCGCGTCCTGCATGCCGCCGGGACGCGCGACTTCGAGGCGCTCACCTCGCCCGGCGACCACTACGACCTGCGCCCGTACATCCACGAGTTCGGCGACGCGCTGCTCGCCGCCGACCTCGTCGTCGCCCGCTCCGGCGGCTCGGTGTTCGAGATCGCCGCCCACGGCAGACCGGCGATCCTGATCCCCTATCCGGCCGCCGCTGCCGACCACCAGACCGCCAACGCGCGCTGGATGGCGGAAGGCGGCGCCGCGGTCGTGATCCCCGACGGCGAGCTGACAGCCACCCGCCTCGCCCATGAGGTCGGCGAGCTGCTCCACGACCGCTCTCACCTCGCCCAGATGGCCCACGCCTCAGCCGCCCTCGCCCGCCCCGACGCCGCCCGCGAGATCGCGGGCGAGCTGCTGACCGCCACCGCCGCCCGATGACTGGCCATCTGGTGTCGCCATACGACACCAGATGGCCAGTCATCCGCCGATCGTGCCGGCGGGAGCGCTCGCTAGGGTCCGGGCGTGACTGAGGACTGGAGCGGGCGGCGGCTGCACTTCGTCGGCATCGGGGGCGCCGGGATGAGCGGGCTGGCGCTCGTGGCACGCGCGCTCGGCGCGGAGGTGAGCGGCTCGGACCGGGCCGAGTCGGCGACGATGGAGCGGCTCCGCGCGGCGGGCGCCGACGTGCGCGTCGGGCACGACGCCGCGAACGTGCCGGAGGGCGCCGAGCTGGTCTTCTCGACCGCCGTGCCCAAGGACAACCCCGAGCGCGCCGTCGCGCGCGAGCGGGGGCAGCAGGAGCTGCACCGCGCCGACCTGCTGGCTGAGATCACCGCACTGCGGCGCTGCATCGCAGTCACCGGAACCCATGGCAAGACGACGACGTCGAGCATGGTCGTGCACGTGCTGCGCGGCTGCGGGATGGACCCCGGCTACCTCGTCGGCGGCGACGTACGCTCGACCGGGTCGAACGCCGGCTGGGGCGGGGGAGAGTGGGTCGTCGTCGAGGCCGACGAGTCGGACCGCTCGCTGCTGAAGCTGCACCCCGACGTCGCCGTGCTCACGAACGCCGAGCTCGACCACCACAGCACGTACGGCTCGCGCCTCGACGTCAACGACACCTTCCGCACGTTCCTCGCGCGCGCGCGCGAAGCGATCGTCGTGTGGGACCGGCCGGAGCTGGTCGCGCTGGCCAAGCGGCCGGCGAGCGGCGGCCAGGAGGGGGACGCGGCACAGCAGCACGCGGTCGAGGTCATCGCCTACGACGTCCCGGCCCCCTCCCTCGATGCCCAGGGCGTGCGCTTCGAGTGGCGCGGCATCCCGGTGCAGCTCAGCGTGCCCGGCGCTCACAACGCGCTCAACGCCGCCGCCGCGTTGGAGGCGGCGCGGCTCGCAGGGGCGGATCCGCAACAGGCGGCGCGAGCGCTCGCGGACTTCCAGGGCGCCGGCCGCCGCTTCGAGCTGCTGGGCGAGACGGCCAGCGGCGCGCGCGTGTACGACGACTACGCCCACCACCCGACCGAGGTCGCCGCCACGATCGCGGCGGCGCGCATGCTGGACGCCCACCGTGTCGTCGCCGTCTTCCAGCCGCATCTCTACTCGCGCACGCGAGCGCTCGGGCGCGACTTCGGCGTCGCGCTGGCCGCCGCCGACCTCGTCGTCGTCCTCGACGTCTACAAGGCCCGCGAGCGCGCGGAGGACTTCCCCGACGTCGACGGCAAGCTGATCGCCGACGCGGCAGCCGAGGCCGGCGGAGGCCGCACCGTCGCCTGGCTCCCGCGCTTCGACGATGCGGAGGCTTTCCTGCGCACGCACCTGCGCGGCGGCGACGTGTGCCTCGCAATGGGCGCCGGCGACGTGGACGCGCTGGGGCGGAGGCTGGTCGCGTGAGCCGCGCCGTCGACCGCACGCCGGCAGTCGCCCGGAGGTGGAGCGCGTGAATGCCCTCCCGCCCGGCGTCCAGCCGGACTACCCGCTCGACCGCCTGACGACCGTCCGCACCGGCGGGCACGGCGACTTCTTCGCCCGCCCGGCCTCGCTGGACCAGCTCACGGCGCTGCTCGCGTGGGCGGAGCAGCAGGGGCACGAGGTAGGGGTCGTCGGCTCGGGGTCGAACCTGCTCGTAGCGGACGACGGCGTCCGCGGACTCGTGATGAAGCTCGACAAGGACCTCGCACAGATCGAGCGCGACGGCGACCGCCTCGCCTGCGGTGGCGGCGCGCGCCTGCCCAGCGTCTCCGCGCGCGCGGCGAACGCCGGCCTGACCGGCATCGAGTTCGGCGTGAACATCCCCGGCACGGTCGGCGGGGCGGTGCGCATGAACGCGAACGCCTACGGCGGCGAGCTGGCGAGGGTGCTCGACTGGGTTGACGTGGCGACGGCGCAGGGCGTCGAGCGGCGCACGCCGCCGCAGCTCGGCTTCGCCTACCGCAGATCGAATCTCGGCCCCAGCGAGGTCGTCGCGCGCGCCTCCTTCCAGCTCGCGCCGGCGCCGGTCGAGCAGGTGAAGGCGACGCTGGCGGACATGCGCGCAAAGCGCAAGGCGGCCCAGCCGTCCGGCATCAAGACGTTCGGCTCGACCTTCAGAAACCCGGACGATCCGCGCGCCGAGGGCCGGACGGCCGGGCAACTGCTCGACGCGGCCGGCTGCCGCGGGCTGCGCGTCGGCGGCGCCGGCTTCTCCGAGAAGCACGCGAACTTCGTCGAGAACCACGGCAGAGCCAGCACCGCCGACGTGCTCGCGCTGATGGCGGAGGGTCGCCGTCGCGTGCACGAGCGCTTCGGTCTGACGCTCGAGCCCGAGGTGCAGACGCTCGGTCGCGTGGAGTGGCCCGCGACCTGGGAGCTCACGCCGTGAGCGCCACGCGTGAGGGGGTCCTGTCCGGGCGACTCGCGCAGGCGCTCCGGCGCCGGCGCCTCGCCGCCGCGACCGTCGGGCGCTCCGGCGGGGGTGCGCGAGCGGCGTCCATCCGCGGTGTGCTCCCGCGCCCCGGCTGGCGCGGCCTGGTCGCGGTCGCGGTCGCGGTCGCGCTGCTGCTGGCCGGCTGGTTCTGGCTGCGCGACTCGTCGCTGGTGGCGGTGAAGACGGTCGAGGTCAGCGGCGTCGCCGGCGCCCCCGGCACCCAGGGCGCGCGCGTGCGCGCCGCGCTCGACGAGGCC
Source organism: Conexibacter sp. (assembly GCA_035318525.1). Classification (GTDB taxonomy): domain Bacteria; phylum Actinomycetota; class Thermoleophilia; order Solirubrobacterales; family Solirubrobacteraceae; genus Conexibacter. The sequence continues at coordinate 4,539 of DATHEP010000276.1, read as the reverse complement.
GCCCGCTCGATGACGACGCTGCATGTCCGCCGCGACGCGCTCGACACCGCGGTCGCGCCCTTCTCGCTCGTGAAGCGCATCCAGGTGAGCACGGACTTCCCCGGCACGATACGGATCCACGTGGTCACGAACGTCGCGGTGGGCGCGGTGCTGGTCGACGGAAGGCGGACCGCCGTCACGTCCGACGGGACGCTTCTGCGCGACGTGACCGCGCCCGCGCGCCTGCCGGAGATACCGCTCGAGCAGGAGCCGGGCGGCGAGCGGCTGACGGAGCCGGCCGCGCAGGCGGCGGTCGCCGCGCTGGGCGCCGCGCCGCCCGCGCTGCGGGCGCGCGTCGAGGGGATCGTCACGACGCCCGAGCACGGGCTTGAGATCCGCCTCGCGCACGGCCCGGTCCTGTGGTTCGGCCCGGGGGAGCGACTGGCGGCGAAGTGGGTCGCCGCCGCCGCGGTGCTCGCCGACTCCGAGGCCGCCGGCGCCAGCTCGATCGACGTCTCGGCGCCGGAGCGCCCGGCCGTCGGCGGCTTGCCGGACGGGGCGCCCACGAGCGGCGAGTCGGACCTCCCGGCGCTGCCCGAGGGCGTCGTGACCGACCCCGCCACCGGCGAACCGATCGAATAGCCTAACTCTCGACCTGAGGTCGAGGGTGACCTCGAACATCGGTCAACGCTCGACCTCTGATGGAGAGTTTGGCGTTCTGCAACGTCTCTTGCGGCGCGCGGGACACGTTGACAGCCCGCCGAATAAGGCCATAACGTGCCACACTCCTGCACGCCTGCAGTCGGGCCAAAGTCTCGACGCTAACTCAAGGGTCGGACGGTAACCATCATGGAAAGCGGCAGCTACCTCGCAGTCATCAAGGTCGTCGGCGTCGGCGGCGGCGGTACGAACGCGGTCAACCGCATGGTCGACGCGGGCCTCCGCGGGGTCGAGTTCATCGCCGCGAACACCGACGCCCAGGCACTCGCCATGTGCGATGCCGACATCAAGCTGAACATCGGGCACGAGCTGACGAAGGGCCTCGGCGCGGGCGCCAACCCGGACGTCGGCCACGGCGCCGCAGCCGAGTCGCGCGACGACATCAAGGAGGCGCTCAAGGGCGCGGACATGGTCTTCGTCACCGCGGGCGAGGGCGGCGGCACCGGCACCGGCGCTGCGCCCGTGATCGCCGAGATCGCCAAGAACGAGATCGGCGCGCTCACGGTCGGCGTCGTCACGCGGCCGTTCGGCTTCGAGGGCTCGCAGCGCTCGAGACAGGCCGAGGAGGGCATCCAGCGCCTGCGCGAGCAGGTCGACACGCTGATCGTGATCCCCAACGAGAAGCTGCTCGGCATCGTCGAAAGGCGCACGACGATCCTCGAGGCGTTCAGGGAGGCCGACAACGTCCTGCGCCAGGGCGTCCAGGGCATCACGGACCTCATCACGATCCCCGGCCTCATCAACCTCGACTTCGCCGACGTGCGCACGATCATGCACAACGCCGGCACGGCCCTCATGGGCATCGGCACCGGCTCCGGCGAGACGCGTGCGGTCGACGCCGCGAAGGCGGCGATCGCCTCGCCGCTGCTGGAGGAGGCCGTCGAGGGCGCGACCGGCATCCTGCTCAACATGACCGGTGGCCACGACCTCGGCCTGTTCGAGGTCAACGAGGCGGCCGAGATCGTCGCTGCGGCGGCCGACAAGGAGTCGAACATCATCTTCGGCGCCGTGATCGACGACTCGATGGGCGACGACCTGCGCGTGACCGTGATCGCGACCGGCTTCGACCACGGCGGCCGCGGCGTCGGCCGGCCGTCGGCCGCTCGCGAGGAGACGCGCCGCACGCGCCGCGACCGCGACGTCACGCTCGACGATCGCCAGCGCTCGTCGCTGGAGATCTCGGACGACGAGATCGACATCCCCAGCTTCCTGCGCGACAAGTGATCTGACGGCGCCTCGTCGCGCCTGGCGGCGTCCTCGGTCGCTCGCCTGCGATTGCAGGCCACGCTCCCTGCGTCCTTGCCAGGCACGACGATCCACCGCCATCTCACCTGTCGCGTGCTGCCGCTCAGCGCGCCGTAAAGCCCAGCACGAGCTGCGCAGCCACCAGCGGGACGTCGAGCTGCGGGCAGTGGCCGACGCCGTCGAGCTCGACCCAGTCGGCGTGCGGCAGCCAGTCGTCGCGGAAGCGCGCGGCGGGCAGAGGGCCAGGGGAGGATCCGGTCCTCGGTCCCCCAGACGACCCGCACCGGGCAGGCGATCCGCGCCGCGTCGAGCGGCCAGCCGATCTCCAGCGCGTGCTCGATCAGCGCCTCGGCACCGTCGCAGGCGGCGACGCCGCGGATCTGGTGGGCGACCAGCTCGGCGGGGATGTGCTCGGTCGTGCTCGCGTTCGAGAGCCGGCAGCACCAGCTCCCACGTGCGCCAGGTGTCGGTGAAGCCGTGCAGGCATACGAGCGGCGGGCCGGAGCCGCCGCGGTGGGCGGGGGTGCAGGCGGGAGCCATGCGCCTGGCAGGATGACGGCATGGCCGAGCTCCGCGTCGCGCACACCTCCGACCTCGACCCGTCGACCGTCGCGGCGATCGAGGCTCTGCTCGACGAGGTCTTCGCGGAGGAGCTGCCGGACCACGACTGGGAGCACGTGTTCGGCGGACTGCACGTGCTCGCGTACGACGATGGCGCGCTGATCGGCCACGCGGCCGTCGTGCAGCGGCGGTTGCTGCACGGCGGGCGCGCGCTGCGCACCGGCTACGTCGAGGGCGTCGTCGTGCGGCGCGAGCGCCATGGGCGCGGCCACGGGGCGGAGCTGATGGACGAGATCGAGCGGATCGTCCGCGGCGCCTACACGCTGGGAGCGCTGAGCTCGTCCGACATGGCGCTCGGCTTCTACGCCGCGCGCGGCTGGCCGGCCTGGCGCGGGCCGACCTCGGCGCTCACGCCGGAGGGGATCCGCCGCACGCCGAACGACGACGGCGGCATCCACGTGCTGCCCGTCGACGTCGAGCTCGACTTCGACGGCGAGCTGACCTGCGACTGGCGCGACGGCGAGGTCTGGTAGGCGGCGGGCGACGACGGGAAGCGGCCGCAGGAGCGCGCGGCTACAGCGCGAGATGCAAGCGCAGCGCGTGATCGAGCGATGTCATGAGCGGCTCGGGGAGGAGGCCGAGCCTCGCTCCGATCCGCTCGGCCGCGATCGACCGGACCTGCTCGGCCTGAGCCTTCGAGTCGCGCGGAAGGCCGCCGGTGCCTGCTGGGAGCAGCACTTGGAATGGATAGACGCGCTCGACGTTCGAAGAGACCGGAACGACCGTCACGACGCCGTGGCCCAGCCGCGCAACGGTGCTGTTTGCGGCGTCGTTGCTCACGACGATCGCGGGGCGGCGCTTGCTCGCCTCGGAGCCACGAGTCGGATCGAGGTCGACAAGGCGGACTTCGCCTCGCAGCATCAGAGACCGTCGCCGGCGCTCGTGTCCCACAGGTCGGCGTCGTCGCTCACGGACCATTCCGCGAAGGCAGCACCGTACGCCTCATCGAGGTCTCTGAGCCGAAACGCTCGAATCGCCTCTTGGACCGCCGCCGAGCGAGAGGAGATGTTGTGCGCCTGCGCGTACGCATCGAGGAACGCAACGTCTTCCGCCGGAAGGCTCACACTCACTTTCATACTTTGGATCCTACCAGGCGTGCCCCCAGGGCTACCCTGTCTGTCGTCATCCGCGCGCTGAGGGGCCGCCGTCAGCGGTCGGCGGCGCTCGCGGCCGCCGCTGCCCGCACCGGCGGCACGAACAGCCGGCCGACCAGCGGCAGGTCCAGGAAGCCCTCAACGCTCGCGTAGAGCAGCGCGACCTTCGGCAGCTCGCCGAGGTCGTCGATCACGATCGAGCGCGGCAGCCACTGCGGGCCGAACTTCGCGTTGAAGTCGCGCAGCGACTGGATCTGGAAGTACGGGTTGAGCCCGCGTGCGACTCGTTGCTCGAAGCGGCCGAGCCAGCCGGCGTCCTCGGCACTGTCGAGCAGCCGGCCCCAGGCGGCGAAGTTGAGCGACAGCCGCCGCACGCCTCTCTTCCCGAGCGCCAGCGCCGCGTTCGAGATCAGGAACTCCGTCAGCCCGTTCGCCGAGCCGAGCTTGCGGCGCATGAGGTCGAGCGAGTAGCCGAGATCCGTCTCGCTGTACGCCGGCGCGAAGCGCAGGAAGCCGGCCGGCTCGCCGCTCGCGTCGCGCGCCAGCGCGATCACGTAGTCCGGGTCCACGCCCTCGACGTCCTCGCCCAGCTCCATCGTGAAGCCGCGCTCCTCGCTGCCTCTGCGCCACTCGTCGCTGATCGCGTTGAGTTGCGCGACCAGCTCCGGCGACGCCTCGGACTCGCGCATCAGCTCGAAGCTGTGATCGCGCGCGACGCGATTGACCGCCTCGCGCACCGCCTTCATCGCGCCGCCCTCGAGCGTGAACGTGTCGCAGCGCAGGATCGCCTCGTCGCCGAGGTAGATCGCGTGCATGCCGCGCTCGCGGTACAGCGGTGCGTCCGTCTCGCGGACGGCCAGGAACGCGACGCCCCAGCCCT
>DATHEP010000275.1:0-6684 GCA_035318525.1 Conexibacter sp. | reverse complement strand
TTCGACATCAGGATCCGCTTGCAGCCGATCTCGTAGCGCGGCGTGAGCTTGTCCCGCAGGACCGGGTCGGCGACCTGCCTCTCCAGATGTGCGCGCGCCATCCGCTCGGGGATCCGGCTGAGGCGGTGGAAGCGGAACGGCAGCACGAACGTCTCGCGAGCCCAGTACACGGCGCCGCGCACAAGCCGCTGCAACGGCGGCAGCAGGCGGAAGGCCGCGCGCTCGCGCGGGCGGACGGCACGGCCGGGGTGGGGCATGATCCATGGCGGCGTGCGCTGGAAGACGCTGAGGCGCCGCACCTGCGGCTGGATCCGCGGCACGACCTGGACCGCCGAGGCGCCGGTGCCGATCACGGCGACGCGCTTGCCGTCCAGCTCGACGTCGTGATCCCAGCGGGCCGTGTGGAAGGCCGGGCCGCTGAACGTCTCCGCGCCCGCGATTGAGGGGAGCGACGGCTCGCTGAGGCCGCCCATGCCGGCGACGAGCACGCGGGCGGTCAGCGCGCCGCGCGAGGTCTCGACGCGCCACCGCTGCGCCTGCTCGTCCCACGCGGCGCCCTCGACCGTCGTGCGCGTGCGCACGTACGGGCGGATGGCGAAGTCGTCGGCGACCTTGCGCAGGTACGACCAGATCTCCGGCTGGAGCGCGAACGTCCGGCTCCACTCCGGGTTCGGCGCGAACGAGAACGAGTAGAGGTTCGACGGCACGTCGCACTGACAGCCGGGATACGTGTTCGCCTGCCAGGTGCCGCCGACGTCGTCGGCCTGCTCGAGCACGACGAAGTCGGTGCGCCCCGCCTCCTTGAGCTTGATCGCCGCTCCGAGACCGGCGAAGCCACTGCCGACGATCGCGACGTCGACGTGGTCGGGCAATGCGCTGTCGGTCTCCATGGCGCGGCTCGCTCTCGCTCGTAGAAACAACTTGTTTCCTACTGTACCATGATGTTTATGTCGGTTTCGCGCTCCCCCGACGGCAGGCCGTCGCATCCGCGCGACGTCACACCTCGCTCCCTCCCCCGCGGCCGCCACGCCGCGGCGCGCGAGATCGTGCTGGCGTCGCAGCGCGGCCGCCTGCTGGAGGCGATGGCGACCTGCGTCGCCGAGCACGGCTACGCCGCCACGACGGTCGCGCAGGTGATCGCGCGCGCCGGCGTCTCGCGCAAGACGTTCTACGAGCAGTTCGCCGACAAGCGCGCCTGCTTCCTCGCCGCCTGGGAGGTCGGGACCGAGATCCTGCTCGACCAGGTGCTCGCAGCCGGTGCCGAAGCGGACGGCTGGCGCGCGCGGCTGCGCGCCGGCGTCGACGCGTTCCTCGAGGTGCTCGCCGCCGAGCCCGCCTTCGCGCGCTCGTTCATGCTCGAGGTGCTGAGCGTCGGCGAGGAGGCGCTCGCGAGGCGGGCCGAGATCAACGAGCGCTTCGCCGCGATCCTCGCGGAGATCCACACGCAGGCGCGCGCCGAGGGCGCCGGCCTCGGCGCGGTGCCGCCGTGGGCGTTGCGCGCCTCCGCCGGCGCGGCCTGGGAGCTGACCGTCGAGCACCTGCGCACGCACGGTGTCGACGGCCTGACCCAGCTTGCGCCGCGCATCGAGCAGGTGCACCTCGCGGTGCTCGGCGGCGACTACGCCGACTCGTAGCCGAATCGTTGCGAAGCGCGGTGATAGCACCACTGGTCGATTGATAGCGTCGGCGCTACCCTCGTCTTCGTGAAGCAGCTGATCATCCGTGTCTCGCCCGACCTCCACCGCCGCATCGCCGCCCGCGCCGCCCGCGAGGGGGAGAGCGTGAACGCCTGGGTGCGCGACCTGCTCGAGGTCACCGTCGACGCGGACGTCGCGGAGGACCGGCAGGCGCGTGCGGACGCGAAGGCGGCGGCGCTGGGGATGCTCGTGCAGATCGAGGCGCCGGAGATGGACGAGGAGACGCGCCAACTCGCGCGCGAGGAGCTGCGCGAGCTGGCCCCCGAGATCGTGCGGATCCTCGAAGAGGATCGGAACCGCGAGCTGTGATCGCCTACGTCGACTCTTCGGTGCTCGCGCGCGCCTACCTCGGCGACGAAGACGGCTCGGACGAGGCCCAGCGCCTGCTCGCGGACCGTTCGATCGCCAAGTACACCGGCCGCTGGACGCAGATCGAGGTGTCCGCGGCCATCGTCCGCGCCGCGCGCGGCGGCCGACGCATCGCGCCGGCTCGATCGCTCGCGGAGCTGGACGCCGATCTGCGATCCGAGGGCGGCCGCATCAAGGTCATCACCGAGCCTGCCGAGCTCGTCGAGGCGCGCGCCCTCTCCATCACCCGCGAGCACGGCCTGCGCGCGCTCGACGCGCTGCACGTCGCGCTCGCGGCGATCGCGATCCCGAAGCTCGCCGACAAGGGCGAGCCGCTCGGATTCGCCTCGCGCGACGGCGATCAGGCGACGGTCGCCGAGTCGCTCGGCTTCGCGTCCGTCTGAGCGTCGTCCGCGACTGGGTCCGCATCCGCTGCGTCGCCGGAGTCCCCGGCCGCAGCGGCCGCCGCGTGCTCACGCCGGTCGACGATCACCGAGGCGATCGCGGCGACGACGAGCGACAGGACGATCACGCCGAGCGACAGCGCGATCGACGGATGCCACACGTCGACCAGCAGCAGCTTCGCCGCCACGAACGCGAGGATCCCCGCCAGCCCGAGGTTGAGGTAGCGGAAGCGGTCGAGCGCGCCGTCGAGCAGGAAGTAGAGGCTGACCATGCCGAGCAGCGAGAAGGCGTTCGCGGCGAAGACGATGAACGTGTCGCGCGTGATCGCGAAGATCGCTGGGATCGAGTCGATCGCGAACATCACGTCGAACGCGGCGACCATCACGAGCGCCGCCAGCAGCGGCGTCGCGAGTCTCTTGGCGACCCCGTCGACCGTTCTCGTCGTCGTCAGCCTGTCGCCGTCGTACTCCTCCGACAGCGGCAGCCAGCGGCGCAGCCAGCGCATCACGAGCGTTCTGTCGGGGTCCATCTCCTCGCCGGACGATCTCGCGATTCTGATCGCCGTCAGCAGCAGCAGCGCGCCGAGCACGTACGTCGTCGCATGGAACGCGTCGAGCGCGGCGGCGCCGACGAGGATGAAGATCGTGCGCAGCACGATCGCGCCGGCGATGCCCCACACGAGCACCTTCAGGCGCTGCGAGTCGGGGACCTTGAAGAACGTGAAGAGGATCGCGAAGACGAACAGGTTGTCGAGCGACAGCGACTTCTCGATCAGGAAGCCGGCCATGTACTCGCTGGCGGCGGTGCTGTCCTCGATCAGCAGCACGACGCCGGTGAAGGCGATGCCGATCAGCGTCCAGCCGATTGACCAGAAGAGCGCCGTTCTGGTCGACATCTTCCTGCCGCCGTGGCCTCTGAGGTCGAGCATGAGCGCGACCACGATGAAGACGGCAAGTCCGACCCAGGCTGCTGCCATGCGAGTGCTCCTTCGAGAACGATCAGATGTCCCGAAGGTTTGACCCGCCGGCCTGGATGGCCGACCGGCGCGCCGGGCTCGGCCACTGCGGCCGAGCCGTGCTGACGAACGCGCCGTCTCGCAGGGCTACTTCCCTTCCGAGGCGCGAACGATAGCGGGTCAGCGCGTCGCCAGCGGCTCGATGCCCTGCGCGCGCAGCCCCGCCTCGGCGGCCGCGACGACCGTCTCGATCACGCACACGCGCGCGAACGCCTTCGACTCCGCTGGGATCAGGTGCCACGGCGCTGCCGGCTGCTCGGTGCGCTCCAGCATCGCCTCGACCGCCTCCTCGTACTGCGGGCGCTGGCCGCGGTTGAGCCAGTCCTCGTCCGTCAGCTTCCAGCGCCGCAGCGGGTCACGCTCGCGCTTGCGGAAACGCTTCAGCTGCTCCTCTTCGGAGATCTGGAGCCACAGCTTCACGAGCACCATCCCGTCGCCCGTGAGCATGTGCTCGAAGGCCGCGATGTCCTCGTAGGCGCGCGCGCACTCGGCCACGCTCACGAGCCCGCGCACACGCTCGACGAGCACGCGCCCGTACCACGAGCGGTCGAGTACCGCCATCCCGCCCCAGCCCGGAAGCGCGGGCCAGAAGCGCGACAGGAAGTGGTGGCGCTTCTCCGCGTCCGTCGGCGCGGCGAACTGCGCCACGCGCACGTGCCGCGGGTCGAGCGGGGCGACGAGCCGCTTGATCGCGCCGCCCTTGCCGGACGCGTCCCAGCCCTCGAAGACGACGCACAGCGGCGGGCCGAGCGGGTCGCCGCGCTCGAGCAGGCCCGCCATCTGCAGGCGCAGCGTGAGCATCCGCCGCTGCGCAGCGAGCAGGCGCGCGTCCGCTTCCGCCCCGTTGAGCGACGCGTTCAGGTCGAGCCCGGCCAGCCGTCCGCCGCGCGCCATTGGGCCACGATAGCGCCGGCGACCTCGACGACGAGCAGCGCGAGCGCGACCGGCACGGTCGCCGGCAGGCGCTCGACGACGAGGAAGAGCGCGCCGGCAGCGAGCGCGAAGCAGAGCGTCAACAGTGCGACCCAGTGCCGCGTGCGCGCCCGCGCCGCCAGCAGCGCGCCCACGAGCGCCGGCAGGAAGAGATCCGCGTAGCCCATCGTGAGCGGCCCGAGCTCGACGCGCTGCAACTGCGGCAGCGCCTCGCCGACGACGGCGTCGTTGAGTGCGGCGCTCGCGGGCGCGAGCAGCCCGGTCGCGACGAGCACGAGGTCGACGGCGGCGGTCGCGGCGATGCCGAAGCCGAGCCAGCGCGGCGGGGCGACCGCGACGAGCGCGGCGCCGAGCACCGTGCAACTGGCGGCGACCAGTCCGAGGGCGCTCAGCTGCCCGGCGAGCGAGCCGCTTTCGCGCAGCACGAGCGCGAGCATCGCCAGGACTGCGGCGAGCGCCGGCAGGCCGGCACGCGCGCCGGCGATCAATGCCAGCAGCGGCACCGCGATCAGTGCGATCTCGGCGAGCGCTTCGGCCGCGCCCGGGGCCGCGCGCAGGCCGAACACCACGCCGACCAGCGCGAGCAGCGGCAGCAAGGCGAACAGCGGATGCCGCAGCGCGAGCAGCCGGTCCGGAGCGGCGCGCATCCCACCGCCGGCGACCAGCACCGCCTGCGCGACCGAGCCGCCCGCGTAGGCGGCGATCAGCTCAGCGCTCACCGCTCCCTCGTCGGCTGCACTGGCTGCATGACCAGGGTGTGCCCGGCCAGGATGTGAGGAGGCTTAACGCCAGAGGAGTGTTCGCGCATCCGTTGGCCGGTGCGACACACGGACGGGCGGGGACGGGCGACGCGTTGGACGAGCGATATAACTGATCGTGCGTTCGATGTCGCTCTCCCCCGCCACCTCGGTCGGCCCCGTCCGGCTCACCGTCGCCAACACGACCGGCGTGGGCGCCTTCTACGAGCGCGTCGTCGGCCTGCGGCCGTTCGGCCCGCGGGCGGACGACAGCGTCGTGCGCCTCGGCGCAGGGGCCGACGACCTCCACGCCCCGCCGCTCGTCGAGCTGGTCGGCGACCCCTCCGCCCCGGCCCGCGCCCGCCACTCCAGCGGCCTCTTCCACCTCGCCCTGCTGGTGCCCGACCGCGCGAGCCTCGCACGAGCGCTGCGACGGATCGTCGCGGGCGGCTGGCGCCTCGACGGCGCCTCTGACCATCTCGTGAGCGAGGCGCTGTACCTGTCGGACCCGGAGGGCAACGGCATCGAGCTCTACCGCGACCGCCCGCGCGCCGAGTGGCGCCGGGACGCGAACGGCGAGCTGGCGATGGCGACGCTGCCGCTCGACCTCAGAGACCTCGCCGGCGAGCTGACCGACAAGGCGCCGGAGCGAGACGCCGGCATGCCCGCCGGCACGGTCGTCGGCCACGTCCACCTGGAGGTCGCCGACCTGGCGGCGGCCGAGGGCTTCTACGCCGGCGCGCTCGGCTTCGACGTGATGGTGCGCGGCTATCCGGGTGCGCTGTTCGTCGCCGCCGGCGGCTACCACCACCACCTCGGCCTCAACACGTGGGCGAGCGCCGGCGGCCCGCCGCGCGACCCAGCCGCGCGCGGGCTGCGCGACTACGCGATCGTGCTGCCGGACGCGGCGCAGCGCGACGCGACCGCCGCGCGCGTCGCCGACGCCGGCCATCCGGTCGCCGCGGACGACGACAGCGGCGACGCGATCGCCACCGACCCGTTCGGGATCGACGTGCGCCTGCGCGCCGCCTAACCCGGCGGCGCCTTCGAACCCGTTCTCGGTCTCACGAACCGCAGCACGCGGTTGACGCCGACCGGCGGCATCGGCTCGCGGTTCAGTCTCAGCTCGACGAGCGTCGTCGTGAACGGGTGGAAGAACCTGACCTGCGCGTCGCCGAGCAGCGAGCTGAGGTCGATGAACGCGTCCCACACGCCGTCGCGGCCGCCCGCCGGGCGGCCGGCGGGCGTGAGGCGCTCGGAGCCGACCCCGTGGTAGGCGACGAGCTCGCTGCCCGTGCGGGCGGTCAGGCGCAGCGCGAGCGACGTCCGCTGCTCCGGTCGCAGCGCGCCGAGGTCCGCGTGGAAGCAGCGGTAGCTCGGGTCGGCGCCGTATGGGTGCACGTCGAGGTCGAAGTCCTCGAGCGGCTCGAACGCGTCGTCCGTGCCGGTGCCGACCTCCAGGTACCAGTCCGGCACCGGGTCGCCGCGCTCGTCGACCGCGCGCATGACGAACTGCTGCCAGCGCTCCGGCTCGGCGTCCCCGAGCGAC
>DATHEP010000274.1:0-3429 GCA_035318525.1 Conexibacter sp. | reverse complement strand
TTTCGTTGCAGTCGCGTCACAGATACGGCGCGTATCGTTTCGCTCCGTGTCGAGCGATCCACGCACCGTCGTCGATGAGTACATCGCCGCGCTGGAGGGCGAGACGCGCCGCGTCGCCTTCGGCGAGTGGGGCGTCACGCTCGACGCCGCGGGCTGGCCGCTGCACGTCGGCGTCGCGATTCGCGACGGGGTCTTGCGAGCGCAGGCGCAGGTGATCGAGGCCGACCGCATCGACCCTCACGACCTGCTGCGCTGGAACCGCCAAATCCCATTCCTGCGCTTCTCCCACACGCGCGACGGCGAGGTCTGGATCCAGGGCGACCTCCCGCTCACCGCAGTCTCCCCCACCGAGCTCGACCGCTTCCTCGGTCTGCTCGTCCTCAGCGCCACCCAGGCGCGCGACGCCGCCCCGGCCGCTTCCCCCAACGGGCCGGCCGCCTGAGCCTCAGCCCGCGCGGACGCGCCGGCTCCGGGTGCGCGAGAGCCGCGCTCTCGTCGTATGCACCGTCGCGTCCTCCGGCAGGAGCACCGCGAAGCCGGCGTCACGCGTGACCAGGTCCGTCACACCACTGGCCAGCAGCGTCGCCGCATGGACCGCGTCATAGGACTGCAATCCGTAGCTGCGCATCAGGTCCGGGACCGCGTCGGTGACTTCGTCGAGCTCGACGCAACGCGACTCAAGCGTCGAGAGCAGAGTCCTCCAAGTCTGCTCAGCTCGATCGAGAGCGTGCGCCGCCTGCGTTCGGACCTCAACTCCAAAGCGAGCGTGACGTCGTTGCGCGCGTGGGACCCGCGCACGCAGCAACTGGTTGAAGATGACCTCCCACAGTTCGAGCTCCAGCAGGCGGTTGAACACGACGAGTGTCCTGGCCTCGGAGAGTCGCTGGAACAGCGCGTCACATACGCCATGCTCGGGCTCGTGTGGAAGCAGCGCTTCCGCGACGACGCTCGTATCGAGTACGACCTCCTTCGGAGGCTTCCAGGTTGGGGCATCGAACGCGACAACGGTCGCGCGGCGTCGGTCGTACCTAGCCGGCATCGTCAGTATCGACCGCGACGTCGAACCGTGTTCGCGCCTGGGGGCAGGTCGACGAGCGCCGATCTGATGCGGTCGAAGGCCGCCTTGCGTTCCTCCGGGTCGGTGATCTTCGCTCTCACCGTCCGCTCTCTCAGCTTCTCGGCGAGCCAGCCGCGGGGCAGGTTGTCGGGTCGTCTCGTGGGCATCGCACGAGGCTACGAGCGGCCGGCACAACCGTCTACACACTGAAGTGGTGGATGCGACGCCCGATCAGCCGCGCGCGGGTGGACCTTCGCGACATGCTCCCCCGGCTTGCACGGCAATCCGCAGCGCCAGCTCGGTCACACGAGGCATGTCGCGAGGGTCGCACCCGCGCGCCGGCGTACCTGCCCGCTCGGGCACCGCCCAACGCAACGCTCAGCGAGAGGCAGCAGCCCGAGCCCGGTCCCGGTATACCCGGTAGTCGCCGCGCTCGGGACGCAGGCCCGCGGCCTGCGCCAACGGCCGGCGGGCCTCCGCATGGCGGCCGAGCTGCTGCAGCGAGCGGCCGAGGCAGAAGAGGGCGAAGTCGTTCGTCGGCGCCTGCTCGACGACGGCGGCGAACTCGGCGGCGGCGTCCTCGTAGCGCTGCGTGTGGAAGAGCGCGCGGCCGAGCGCCTCGCGGATCGATGCCTTGTCAGGCGCGAGGTCGCGAGCGCGAGCGAGCGGGATCGCGGCTTGGTGGTAGTCGCCGGACTCCAGCAGCACCGTGCCCTGCTGGAAGAGCTGGTAGACGTCGGCCATCGCTCCAGTGTAGGAGGCGCGCCAACCGACTCAGCGCCGTTCAGGCGGGGGTGCGATCGACCGCCGCGGCGCGCAGCGCGGCGACCTCGTCGAGGAGTGCGGAGGCGATCTCGGCCTTCGGCGCGCGGGCCAGTGGGAGCTCGCCGGTAGGCGTCACGATCGTGACCTCGTTGTCGGTCGCGTCGAAGCCGATGTCGCTACGCGAGATGTCATTGACGACGATCGCGTCGAGGCGCTTGCGCGAGAGCTTCTCGCGCGCGTACGCGAGCGCGCCATCGCCGTGCTCGGCGGCGAAGCCGACGATCGTCTGGCCGTCGCGGCGGGCGGCGGCGAGGCCGCTCAGCACGTCAGGCGTGCGCTCGAGTGCGATCGCGTCGGGCGCGTCGACGGCGTCCTTCTTCAGCTTCGTGTCGGCCGGCGCCGTCGGGCGGAAGTCCGCGACCGCCGCCGCCATCAGCAGCACGTCGCAGCCCGGGAACGCCTCCGCGCAGGCGTCGGCGAGCTCGGCCGCGGTCTCGACGGGCACGACCGTCACCCCCGCCGGAGCCGGGAGCGCAACGTTGGCGGCGACGACCGTCACGGCGGCGCCCCGCCGCGCAGCCTGCTCGGCGAGCGCGAACCCCATGCGGCCGGACGAGCGGTTGCCGACGTAGCGGACGCTGTCGATCGGCTCGCGCGTGCCGCCGGCGGTGATGAGCACGCGCACGCCCGCCAGCGAGCCGGAGGAGGGGATCGCGGACGACGCGATCGCCGCCTCGCAGGCGGCGAGCAGCTCAGGCGGCTCGGCGAGGCGCCCGACGCCGTGCTCCCCCTTCGAGGCGAGCGGCCCGACGCCCGGGTTGACGACGCGCATCCCTCGCTTCCGCAGCTGCGCGAGGTTGGCCTGCGTGGCCGGGTTCTCGTACATCGCGTCGTTCATCGCGGGCGCGACGACGAGCGGACAGCGCGCGGCGAGCGCGGCGCTGGTCAGCAGGTTGTCCGCGAGCCCGTGCGCGAGCTTCGCGATCGTGTTGGCCGAGGCCGGCGCGACGATGAAGACGTCGGCGTTCGCGACGAGCTGCAGATGGCTGATCGGCTCGTGCTCGGGGAGCGGGTCCCCCGGAAACGCGCCACGCAACGGGTCGCGCGCGAACTCGCTGTCGAGCACGGGCGCGCCGGTGATGCCCTCGAACGAGGCGGCGCCGACGAAGCGCTCGCTCGTCGGCGTCTGGATCACGCGCACGCTGTGGCCCGCGCGCGTCGCGAGGCGGATCAGCTCGAGCGCCTTGTAGGCGGCGATCCCGCCGCTGACCCCGATCAGCAACCTCGCCATGGTGGCTCCTTCGCCCCGGGGCGGCGGACCCCTGCCCCCGAGGTCCCTAGCGGTAGTGGTACTTGATCTTGCCCGCGGCGACTTCCTCGAGCGCGATCGTGAGGTAGTTCTTGGAGCGGGTCTCGACCATCGGCGGGGGGAACTCGTCGAACGTGCCCTCACCGAGGTTGTGGTAATACGAGTTGATCTGCCGCGCGCGCTTGGCGGCGACGACGACGCTGGCGTAGTCCGAGTCGACGTGCGTCAGCAGGCGGTCGATGCGGGGAGAGATCAAGAGGAGAGGCCTTTCGAGTCGTTGAACACGGATTCTAGCCGG
>DATHEP010000273.1:0-3793 GCA_035318525.1 Conexibacter sp. | reverse complement strand
AAGCAGCCCGACGCGGGCCGCACGTTGCCCGACCCGGCGCCGGTCGCCGGTGCGGGTAGCTCGGCCGGGGCCTTGTCGCCGGTAGCGTCCGGCGGCCGAGGTGAGCTCGGGCCGCTGTTCGTGGAGACCACGTACGGGCAGGTCGCGGCGATCGTCGCCAGCGACAAGCGCGTGTTCCGCTCGATCCGTTACGCGGCGCCGCCGATCGGAGAGCTGCGCTTCGCGCCGCCACGTGCGCCCGAACCCTGGAAGCAAGCGTTGCTCAGCGAGCCGCGAGCCTGTCCGCAGCTCGGCGCGGATGGACAGCTGATCGGCTCCGAAGATTGCCTGCAGCTCGAGGTGTGGACGCCGCGCGAGCGGCCCGCTGCGCCGCTGCCGGTGCTGGTGTGGATTCACGGTGGCGGCTTCACCGCCGGCTCGGGCGCGCTGATCGACACGCAGCTGCCCGCACGCGGGGCGGTCGTCGTGGCGATCAACTATCGCCTGGGCGCGCTCGGTTTTCTGGCCCATCCCGCGCTCGGTGCCGACTCGGGCAACGCGGCGATCCTCGATCAACGCTTCGCGCTGCAGTGGGTGCGAGAGAACATCGCCGCGTTCGACGGCGACCCCGAGCGCGTGGCGATCTTCGGCGAGTCGGCCGGCGGCTCGGCGGTGTGCGCGCAGCTATGGTCGCCCGCGAGCGCGGGGTTGTTCCACGGCGCGATCATCCAGAGCGGTGCGCTGTGCGGCCGCCAGTCGCGCAGCCTGGCCGAGGGTGAAGCGCAAGGCGAGCGGCTGGCCATGGCGGTCGGCTGCGCGGGCGAGCGCGACGTGCTCGCGTGCTTGCGCGCGCGGCCGCCGGCCGAGCTGCTCGCCGCCCTGCCGCTGCGCACGGTGCTCGCCGAGGGCGCGAGCTGGGGACCCGTGGTCGATGGTCGCGTGTTCGCGCAGGACCTCCCGGCAGCGCTCGCTGCTGGCGCGTTCGCGCAGGTGCCGTTGATCATCGGCTCGAACGCGCACGAGGGCGACGGCTTCGTGTTCGGGCTCGAAGCGCTGAGCGCGGTGGGCTACGCGGAGCAGGTACGGCAGTCGCCGTTCTTCGGCGGGCATGCGGACGCGCTGCTCGCGGCGTATCCCGTCGCGGACTTCCCGACGCCGCAGCTCGCGCTCGCGGAGCTGGTCGGCGATCGCGTGTTCGGCTGTCCTGCGCGGCGCACGGTGCGCGCGTTCGCGGCGGCGGGGCTCGCGAGCTACCTGTACCACTACGACTTCCCGCCTGCCTGGCACGCCAGCGAGCTCGGCGTGTTGTTCGCGCCTGGGGCCAGCGAGCCGGAACAACGCGTGTCGGCGTTGATCAACGACGCCTGGGCCCGCTTCGCCGCGAACGGCGATCCCAACGGCGAGGGCAGCTCTGCCTGGCCGCGCTACGCGCCGTCGTCGGACGAGCACATCGCGCTCGACGATCCGCCGAGCCGCGGTGCGCAGCTGCATGCGGCGCGGTGCGACCTGTGGGATCAGCTCGAGCCCTGAGCGCGGTCAGGCGCGCATTCCCCAACCGGAGACTGGGGGGACTGGGTGGGGTGTATTCAGGCGCAAGAGTGTGACCCACACACTGCGCACTGAACGCTCGAGTGAGTCTGGCAATCGTCTGTCGCTAGTCTTTCTTTACGCTAACAGTTCGAGTACACCCCCGAGGACTACCTGCATTGGCTGTCTAGTAACGCTAGATAGATCCAATACGGCCGGCTCAATCAGGTTGGCCGGCGGCATGAGGGGTGTTGCGATGAAGTGGGTTGTAAGTGGGGTTGGGGCCGGGGTGTGTCTGCTGCTCAGCGCGTGCATGGCGGCGCCGCCTGAGCCGGTAGCCAGCGATGACAGTGAGCAGGTCACCTCCGCGCTGAGCACCTGCAGCGCGATCGACGATGCGGACACGACCTGCGATGGCGTTGACGACGACTGCGACGGCGCGCTCGATGAAGACTGCGACTTCGGTCCGAGCGCGTGTCCCGCGGGCTCGCGCGTGATCGTGGGTAGCGCGGGCTGCGATTGGTTGTGGGGTACGTCGGGACGCGACTGCTTGTTGGGCTACGGGGGCAACGACGTGCTGTTCGGCCTCGAAGGCAACGACGTGCTGGTCGGCGGTGCCGGCGACGACGTGCTCGCCGGTTGGGGCGGCAATGACCAGCTGTTCGGCGACCGCGGCGACGATACCTTGCTCGGCGACGGCGGCGCGGACGTGCTGGACGGCGGCGACGGCAACGACTCGCTGTTCGGCGGTGACGGCAACGACGCCGTGCACGGCGGCGCGTGCCAGGACCTGCTGCTCGCCAGCGGCGGCAACGACTCGCTGTTCGGCGACGAAGGCGTCGACCGGATCGAAGGCGGCTACGGCGACAGCGTCGACGGCGGCGGCGGGCGCGACGCGTGCTCCGGCATGAGCTGCGAGCTGAGTGGAACGGCCGCGCGCTTCTGTCTGCGTAACTCCGACTGTCCGTCGGGCCTGCGCTGCGCCCGACGCTCGCACGTGTGTGTGAAGCCGAGCGACGTGCCGCTCAGCGATCCGAGCTGCGACGGCTACGACGACGACTGCGACGGCCGGATCGACGAGAGCTACGTCTCGGTGGTCACGCAGTGCGGCAGCGGTGCGTGCGGCGGCACGGGCATGACCTCGTGCGTGGACGGCGAGATCGTGGACAGCTGCGAGGCGAGCGGCGGTTCCGGCGGCACGGGCGGGAGCGACGGCAGCTGCGATGGCGTCGATGACGACTGCGACGGCCACGTCGACGAGGATTTCGCCTCGCAGCCGACCAGCTGCGGGATCGGAGCGTGCTCGGCGATGGGCGCCAGCGCGTGCGTGAACGGCATGCTGGTCGACAACTGCGTTCCGGGCGGCGCGAACGGCGACGACAGCAGCTGTAACGGAGTCGACGACGACTGCGACGGCAACAGCGACGAAGCCTTCGCCGCGACCGCGACGACCTGCGGCGTGGGCGCTTGCTCGGCGAGCGGCACGACCTCGTGCGTCGCGGGCGGCGTGTTCGACAGCTGTACCGTCGGCTCGCCGAGCGGCGACAGCAGCTGCAACGGGGTCGACGACGACTGCGACGGCCAAAGCGACGAAGCGTTCGTGTCGACAGCGACGACCTGCGGGGTGGGCGCTTGCTCGGCGAGCGGAGCGACCTCGTGCGTCTCGGGCAGCGTGCTCGACAGCTGTACTCCGGGCGCGGCGGCGAGCAGCGACGCGAGCTGCGACGGCATCGACGACGACTGCAGCGGTCAGAGCGACGAGGACTTCACGCCCGTGGCCACGAGCTGCGAGGTGTTCGGCTGCAGCGCCACCGGGACGCTGCAGTGCACCCCGGGCGGCGTGCTGCATGACACGTGCCCGACCGCGCCGGCGTGCGTGGCAGAGGTCGCTTGCACCGACGACGCCGACAACGACGGCGACGGCCTGACCGACTGCGACGACGGCGATTGCGTCGGCGTGGAAGCGTGCGCCGTGCAGACCTTCAACATGACCATCGACGGCAGGGCGAACATGTGGGGCGCAGGCCACGCGGTTGCTCCGGGCTCGAACGGCGGTCTCTTGCCCCCCGGGATCACGCTCGAGCTGGGCGCGGGCTCGGTCGTCGTCTTCACCAGCGTGACCGGTTCGGTCACTCAGTCCGGCAGCGCGTCGTTGCCGCCCGATGGTGCTGCCGGCCCGATCTCGTTGCCCAACAGCAGCGGCATCGCGGGCTACAGCCACGCGACGCGCTCCCGCTCGCTCAGCGCGGTGTTCCTCGGGCCGAGCGAGCCGGTCAATCCGGCACCT
>DATHEP010000272.1:0-3377 GCA_035318525.1 Conexibacter sp. | reverse complement strand
GATCGAGACGAGCCGGGTCGCGTCGCCGATCGCCTCGGCTCCGCCGGCCGCATCGAGGAAGAAGCGGACCGTCGAGGACGACGTGAAGGTGACGTAGTCGGCCGCGCGGGCGGCGGCGAGCGCGTCTTCGGACAGCGGCTCGGCGACCGTCTCGTAGAGCTCGAGCACGTCGACCTCGGCGCCGCGGGCGCGCAGCGCGTCGGGAAGGACGTCGCGCGCGACCTTCGCGCGGGCGACGAGCGCGCGTCTCACGGGCACGTCGGCGAGCGCCTCGACCAGCGACTCGGCGACGAATCGCTCGGGCACGACGTCGGCGATCACGCCGCGCTCGCGCAACGCGCGCGCGGTGCCGGGGCCGATCGCGGCCACGCGCGCGCCGTGCAGCGCGCGGGCGTCGAGGCCCGCGTCGACGACCAGCTCGCACAGGCGGCGCACGCCGTTCGGACTCGTGAGGCAGACGAGGTCGTACTGCGCGAGATCGGGCAGCTCCGGCTCCAGCGGCACGATCTTGATCGCCGGCGCCTCGATCACCTCTGCTCCCAGCGCGCGCAGTCGCGCCGCGAGGCCGCTCGCCTCTGCGCGCGCCCGCGTCACCGCGACGCTGCGGCCCGCGAGCGGGCGGTCCTCGAACCAGCGCAGGCCCTCGTCGCGCAGCGCCGCGACCGCGCCGACGAGCGTGATCGACGGGGGGCGGATGCCCTCGTCAACGGCCCGCGCCGCGATCGTCGACAGCGTCGCGACCACCGTCCGCTGCCCGGGCAGCGTGCCGCGCTCGATCACCGCCGCTGGCTCGTCTGCCGCCCGCCCGCTGGCGATCAGCTGCTCGGCGATCCGCGGCAGCTGTCTCACGCCCATGTAGAAGACGAGCGTCCCTGGGAACGCGGCCAGCGCCGGCCAGTCGATCGCCGACTCCGGCTTGTCGGGATCCTCGTGGCCGGTGATGAGGGCGACGGCGCTCGCGCGGTCGCGGTGCGTGACGGGGATGCCGGCGTAGGCGGGCGCCGCGACGCCTGCCGTCACGCCCGGCACGATCTCGAACGGGATCCCCGCCGCCCGCAGTGCGAGCGCCTCCTCGCCGCCGCGTCCGAACACGAACGGGTCGCCGCCCTTGAGGCGCACGACGCGCTTGCCCGCGCGGGCGTACTCGAGCAGCACGCGCTCGGTCTGCGCCTGCGGGATCGACGGCCCGCCGCCCTCCTTGCCGACATAGATCAGCTCGGCGTCCTCGCGCGCGCCGTCGACTGCGCCGGCGGGGATCAGCCGGTCGTAGAGGATCACGTCGGCCTGCGCGATCAGCTCCAGCGCCCGCGCCGTCAGGAGGCCCGGGTCGCCGGGGCCGGCGCCGACGAGGTGGACGATGCCGCCGACGCTCACAGCCGCGTCCCCTCCGGCGTGCTCGCGGGCGGGACGCCGTTCGCTCCGGCCGCCTCGCACGCGGCCAGCAGGTCGTCCGCGCCGCTCGCCCGCATCCGCTGCGCGACCTCCTCGCCCAGCCGCTCCGGCGCCGCGCCCAGTGGGTCCGTCAGCTCGTCGCGCAGCCAGGTCGAGCTGTCCGGCAGGCCAAGGAACGTGCGCAGCGTCATCGCACCGTCCTCCGCCAGCGTCGCGTGCGCGCCGAGCGGCGTGTGGCAGGTCGCGCCGAGCGCCCGCACGAGCGCGCGCTCGGCGGCGAGGCAGGCGGCGGCGTGCGGGTCCTCTACGGTCGCCGTCATCGCTCGCACGGTCGCGTCGTCGGCGCGCGCCTCCAGCACGAGCGTCCCCTGGCCCGGCGCCGGGACGAGCGCGTCCAAGGCGGTGCCCATCGCGTCGAGCCGGCCGAGCCGCAGCAACCCAGCCACCGCCAGCACGATCGCCGCGCAGTCGCTCTCGGCCAGCTTGCGCAGCCGCGTGTCGACGTTGCCGCGAAGCGCGACGACCTCCAGATCCGGCCGCAGCGCGCGCAGTCCGGCGGCGCGCCGCAGGCTGCTCGTCCCGACCCGCGCGCCCTCCGGCAGGGCGTCGAGCGACGCCGCGCCGCACAGCGCGTCGCGCGGATCGACCCGCTCGGGCACGGCGACCAGCTCCAGCCCGTCCGGCAGCTCGGCCGGCACGTCCTTCGCCGAGTGGACGGCGATGTCGACCTCGCCCCGCAGCAGCGCGGCCTCCAGCTCCTTGACCCAGCGCGACTTGTCGCCGACAAGCTGCCCGCGATCGCCGCTCGTCGCGATCGGGACGACCTCGACCTCGGTGTCGGCAGCCGTCCCCAGCAGATCCGCCACGTGCTCGGCCTGCGCGAGCGCCAGCGCGCTGCCGCGCGTCCCGATCCGCATCAGGGCGCGGTCCGACCCCGCCCGCCCTGGCGCAGCGGCCGCACATCCGCGAGCGGCTGCTCGGCGTCCACGCCTTCAACGGTCTCCTCGAGCCCGAACAGCTCGCGCACGACCTGCGTGCGCAGGTGGACGCGGTCGTCGCTCATCTGCTTCATGCGCAGCGTCGGCTCGTGCAGCAGGCGGTTGACGATCGCCTGCGCGATCGCCTCGACGCGCTCGCGGTCGCGCTCCGACAGCGACTCCCAGCGGCCGGCGTTCTCGCGCACGACCTGCTCGGCGATCGCGCGGCCGCGCTCGCGCAGCGCGCCGAGCGTCGGCAGCACCTCCAACGACCCAAGCCACTCCGCGAAGCGCTGGATCTCCTCCTCGACGATCCCCTCGGCGTGGCTCGCCTCGCCCTGGCGCACGGCGCGGTTGCGGCGCACGACCGCCTGCAGGTCGTCGACGTCGTAGAGCGCGATCCCCGGCACGTCACGCACCTCCGGCGCGACGTCGCGCGGTACCGCCAGGTCGATGATCAGCAGCGCGCGGCCGTCGCGCGCCTCCATCACGGCCGCGAGCTCCTCGGCGCCGAGCAGCGCGTGCGGCGAGGAGGTCGCGCACACGAGCGCGTCGGCGCGCTCCAGCTCGCTCGGCAGCTCGTCGAACGACAGCGCCTGGCCGCCGTAGCGCTGCGCGAGCGAGATCGCGCGCTCGTGGCGACGGTTCGCGACGAAGATCGCCTCGACGCCGTGGGCGGCGAGCGCCTTCGCGGCAAGCTCGCTGGTCTCGCCGGCACCGAGGACCAGCACCTCGCGCCGCTCGAGCTCGTCGAGCTGCTCGGCCGCGAGCGCGGCTGCGATCGAGGACACGCTCATCCGCCGCTCGCCGATCTTCGTCTCACTGCGCACGCGCTTGCCGGTTGCCAACGCGGCGCGGAACAGATGGTTGGTGAGCGGGCCGGTCGTGTGCGCGCCGAGCGCGTCCTCGTAGGCGCGCTTGACCTGGCCCTGCACCTCGGCCTCGCCGGTGATCATCGAGTCCAGCCCCGCGGTGACCCGGTAGAGCTGGCGGGCGGCGTCGCAGTTG
>DATHEP010000271.1:0-2510 GCA_035318525.1 Conexibacter sp. | reverse complement strand
CCGTCGCGAGCGGGAGCGAGCCTCGGCGCACCGGTGTGGAGGTCCGCTCGTCGTCCACGCTCCCGTCGACCACCCGGCCTGCCGCGTCCACGTCGACGTCGCTCTCCGGCAGCCGGAAGCGCAGCTCCAGCCCGGGGTCGCCGAGCGCCTCCGCCAGCATCGCCCCGGTCGCCTCCGGCGCGGCGTGCCCTGCCCACAGCTGCTCGAGGAACCGCTCGACCGTCCGCAGGCCGGCGTAGCGGGCGCGGTCGAAACGGCGGTCGACGAGCAGCTGGGCGCGCGAGCGCAGCGGGCCGAACAGCAGCGCGACCGCGAGCGTCGCCGCGGCCGTCGGCAGCGTCGCGCCCGATCCGATCCCGACTCCGAGCGACAGCGAGACCGCCGCGTAGGTGGCCGCGAGCCCGGCCGTCAGGAGCGCGTAGACGAGCGTCCGGTTGACGAGCCGGTCGATCTCGTACAGGCGATAGCGCGTCACCGCGATCCCGATCGCGAGCGGGATCGCCGTCATCGTGACGAACAGGGCGATCCCCGTCGCGGCGCCGTCCTCGCCCGTGATCGCGATCTCCGTCAGGCAGACGACCACGGTGGCCGGGATCAGCGCGGCGGCGTAGGCGAGCCACTCGAGCTGCCGGCGCTCGTCGCCGGAGGAGCGCCGCAGTCGCGTCCGCACCGCCAGCGCCCCGGCGATCAGGCCTCCCAGCGCGCCCAGGCCGCCGAGCGCCTGCAGCGCGCCGACGACGGACTCGGGGAGCTGGGGGAGCGGCCGCGTGACGTTCTCGAACGCCTCGCGGTAGGGCTCGTGCCCGAACAGCGAGGCGACGAGCACGAGCGCGAACGACGCGGCCGCCACGAGCGCGACGGGGCGCCAGCGCGGCGAGGGCAGCCGGCCGTCGGGGAACACGAACGCGATCGCCGTGGTGCACACGAAGAGGAGCGGCCAGGTGCGCTCGGCGTACAGCACCGCCCAGTCGCCGCCGGGCAGCGCGCCCGGGTTCTCCAGCACCGTGTAGGCGGCGTACGTGTCCGCGAGCGCGACGGCCGCGAGCACGAGGCCGTTGGCGAGCAGCAGCCAGCCGATCGGGTTGCCGCGGCAGCGCACGGCGAGCAGGAGCCCCACGCCGCTCGACGCGAGCGTGATGACGACCCACCCGACGCCGGCGAGGATCCCGTCGCCGTATCCCGTCGTGAGCGTGTCGAGCGCGAGCGCGCAGGCGAGGCCGCCGACCGTCGAGGTCACGGCCACCCACGGTGCGATCCGCGCCATGTGCATGCGCAGATCATCGTCGCGCCGCGCTGCCGCGGCAACCGTGCCAGCACTTGGAGACGTCCTCAAGAATCGCACGCCCCAGCCGATCCACCCGCTTGATCGCCAAGGAGGCGGTCGCCGGATCGTTCGCCAAGGAGGCCCACGCAGGGACCGTTCACCCACTGCATGAGCCTGTTCGACACCACCCAGCTCTCGCTCGAGGCCGCCCTGCGCGGAGCCTCGCTGCGGCAGACGCTGCTGACCTCCAACCTGGCGAACGTCAACACGCCCGGCTACCAGCGCAAGGACGTCGACTTCCACGCCACGCTGCGCGCCGCACAGGAGACGGCCGCGCCGCTGGAGGAGATCTCGTTCGACGCGGTGACCGAGAGCGACCGCGTCGTGCGCCCCGACGGCAGCGGCGTCGACGCCGACACGGAGGCCGCGGCGCTCGCACAGAACGCGCTCGAGTACCAAGCGCTCGTGCAGGTCGCCTCGGCCCGCACCGGCATCCTCCAGACCGCGATGGGCGTGCGCTGATGGGCCTCTTCGACGCGATCGACGTCGCCGGCAGTGGCCTCTCCGCCGAGCGCCTGCGGATGGACGTCGTCGCCGGCAACCTCGCGAACGCGCAGACGACCCAGGGCGCGAACGGCGGCCCGTATCGCCGCCGCGAGGTCGTGCTGCAGGAGGCCGCCCCGAGCGGCGCGAGCTTCGGCTCGGCGCTCGCCGGCGCGATGGGCGGCGGCCCGAGCGCGAGCGCGAGCTCGCCCGCCAACGGCGTGCAGGTCGCCGGCATCGTCGAGGACACCGACCCCGCCCGCCGCGTCTACGACCCCGGCCACCCGGACGCCGACGCGCAGGGCTACGTCTCGCTGCCGAACGTCAACCCGGTCACCGAGATGGTCGACCTGATCTCCGCCTCGCGCGCCTACGAGGCGAACGTGACCGCGATGCAGACGGCCAAGACGCTCTTCACGAAGACGCTGGAGCTGCTCAGATGAGCGTGCTGCCGATCGACCCTTCCGCGCTCGCCGCCTCCGGCGTCGCGCCCGAGTGGCAGATCCCGAGCGTCACCCCGCCCGCCGAGGCGACGCCGGGCGTGGACGCCGTCGGCGGCTCCTCGGAGAGCTTCGGCGACGCGCTCGTGCAGCAGGTCTCGAACCTCTCCGACCTGCAGACCAGAGCCGCGGACGCCTCGCAGGCGCTCGCGAACGGCACCGCCGCAGACGCCTCGTCGGTCGTGATCGCGGTCGAGAAGGCC
>DATHEP010000270.1:0-11272 GCA_035318525.1 Conexibacter sp. | reverse complement strand
TGACATCCAATCATCTGGATTCACGCCAGGCGCTCCGCCGCCTCTCCCACGGAAGCTCGCATCACGGAGGACGAAGCCGCCTTCGTTCTCCGTTCGTGCATCGCACACGGACGCGGCGACGTGATCGTCCTCAACAGCCCGTTCTTCAGTCTCGGATTGCCGCGACATGCGGTCATCGTGCCCAGCGACGGCGAACACGTCTACAGCACATAACTGTCGATTCCCTACCAACGGGCCACGCTAGGCTCGACGGAGTCGATGGCAGCGTCCTCACCCGCCTCCTCCCCGCTGGCCTCCTTCGCCCCGCGCACGCGCGAGTGGTTCGAGCAGGCGTTCGCGCAGCCGACCGAGGCGCAGGCGCAGGCGTGGCCGGCGATCGCGACCGGCGAGCACGTGCTGATCTCGGCGCCGACCGGGTCCGGCAAGACGCTGGCGGCATTCCTTTGGGCGCTCGACCGGCTCGCGGGTGACGTCGCCCGCAGGTCGCCGGTTCCGGCGACCGGAGGGCGAAAGCCGTCTCCGGCGGGAGACCGCCGCACCCGCCTCGTCTACGTCTCCCCGCTCAAGGCCCTCTCCTACGACATCGAGCGCAACCTGCGCGCGCCGTTGAAGGGAATGGGGCCCCGCCCGCCCGCGGACCTGCGCGTCGCGATCCGCACCGGCGACACGCCGCAGAGAGAGCGGCAGCAGATGCTGCGCAAGCCGCCCGACGTGCTGATCACGACGCCCGAGTCGCTCTACCTGATGCTCACCAGCAGAGCGCGGGAGATCCTGCGGGGAGCCGAATGGGTCATCGTGGACGAGATCCACGCCGTCGCCGGCACGAAGCGCGGCGCGCACCTCGCGCTGACGCTGGAGCGGCTCGACGCGCTCGCGCGGGAGCAGAACGGTGGCCGCGAGGTGCAGCGGATCGGCCTCTCGGCGACGCAGAACCCGCTGGAGGAGGTCGGCCGCTTCATGGTCGGCCCGCGGCGCAGATGCCGGATCGTCGACACAGGCATGCGCAAGCCGCTCGACCTGAAGATCCACGTGCCGGTGGAGTCGATGGTGGAGCCGGACGCGACGCCCGCGCCCGAGGTCGACCCGCTCGCGGGCGGCGAGGCGACGCGCCGCTCGATCTGGCCGGCGATCTACCCCGAGCTGCTGAGAGAGATCCAGGCGCACCGCTCGACGATCCTGTTCGTCAACAACCGCCGCAGCGCAGAGCGGATCGCGCTGCGGCTGAACGAGCTGGCGGAGGAGCAGCGGCTCGCGGCGGCGGAAGCCGCCGGCGAGGACGGCGAGCCGCCCAGCGGCGGGACGGGCGCGGCGGCGGCGAACGGACCGCCGATCGAGATCGCGCGCGCCCACCACGGCTCGCTCGCGCGTGAGGAGCGGCTCGTTGTGGAGGAGCTGCTGAAGGCGGGTGAGATCCCCTGCATCGTCGCGACCTCCAGTCTGGAGCTGGGCATCGACATGGGCGCGGTCGACCTCGTGCTGCAGGTCGAGTCGCCGAAGTCGGTCGCGGCGGGCTTGCAGCGGATCGGCCGCGCCGGGCACAACGTCGGCGACACCAGCAAGGGCCGCATCTTCCCGAAGTTCCGTGCCGACCTGCTCGAGTGCGCGGTCGTCGCGAGACGCATGCGCGACGGCGCGATCGAGCCGACGGTCGTCCCGCGCAACCCGCTCGACGTGCTCGCACAGCAGGTCGTCGCGATCGCCGCGGCGGCCGACGGGCCCGACGACGAGCCGGTCTCCGTCGACGATCTCCACGCGCTCGTCACGCGCACCCACACCTACGCCGAGCTGTCGCGCGCGCAGCTCGAGAACGTGCTCGACATGCTCGACGGCCGCTACCCGTCGTCCGAGTTCGCCGAGCTGCGGCCGCGGATCGTGTGGGACCGCGTCGCCGGCACGATCCGTCCGCGCAGAGGAGCGCGCGCGCTGGCGGTCACGAACGCCGGCACGATCCCCGACCGCGGCCTCTACATGGTCACGCTGCCGGACGGCCGCCGCGTCGGCGAGCTGGACGAGGAGATGGTCTACGAGGCGCGGCCGGGCCAGACGTTCCTGCTCGGCGCGTCGAGCTGGCGGATCGAGGAGATCGGCCGCGACCGCGTGATCGTCACACCGGCGCCGGGCGCGCCGGGCGCGATCCCCTTCTGGAAGGGGGACAGCGTCGGGCGGCCGAAGGAGCTGGGCGAGGCGATCGGCGCGTTCGCGCGCACTGCGGTCGACAGCGACGCGGCGACGCTCGCGGCCGACTACGACCTCGACGAGCTGGCCGCGCGCAACCTGCTCGACTACCTGCGCGAGCAGCAGGCCGCCACACGTGTGATCCCGAGCGACCGCACGATCGTGATCGAGCGCTTCCGCGACGAGATCGGCGACTGGCGGCTGTGCGTCCTGTCCCCCTACGGCGGCCGGATCCACGCGGCGTGGGGGCTCGCGCTCTCCGCCCGGATCCGCGACGAGCTGGGCCTGGAGGCGGACGCGATCTGGAGCGACGACGGGATCATCGTCCACCTGCCCGACGCCGACGAGCCGCCGGGCGCGGACATTGCGCTGATCGAGCCGGACGAGCTGGAGGACATGGTCGTCGCCGAGCTGAGCGGCAGCGCGCTGTTCGGCGCACGCTTCCGCGAGAACGCCGGGCGGTCGCTGCTGATCCCGCGCGCGTATCCGGGAAAGCGAACGCCGCTGTGGCAGCAGCGGCTGAAGTCGCAGAACCTGCTGGAGGTCGCCAAGCGCTACGGCGAGTTCCCGATCATCCTCGAGACCTACCGCGAGTGCCTGCGCGACGTGCTCGACCTGCCGGGCCTGCGCGACCTGCTCACGAAGCTTCACCGCCGCGAGCTGTCCATCGTCGAGGTCGAGACGCCGACGGCCTCGCCGTTCGCCTCCTCGCTGCTGTTTGACTATGTCGCGACGTACATGTACGAGGGCGACACGCCGAACGCCGAGCGGCGCGCGGCGGCGCTGTCGCTCGATCGCGACCTGCTGCGCGAGCTGCTCGGGCAAGAGGAGCTGCGCGACCTGATCGACGCGGACGCGCTTGACCAGGTCGAGGACGACCTCCAGCACCGCTCCGAGCGCACGCGCGCCGCCACGCGCGACGAGCTGCACGACGTGCTGCGGCGCGTCGGCGACCTGACCGAGGCGGAGGCGGCGCAGCGCGTGCACGCGGGGATCGACGCGCTCGCGCTGCTGGGGGAGCTGAGAGGGGAGCGGCGCGCCGTGCGCGTGCGCGTCGGCGGCGAGCAGCGCTGGATCGACGCGGCCGACGCAGGCCTCTACCGCGACGCGCTGGGCACCGTGGCTCCCGGTGGGCTGCCCGAGGCGTTCCTCGCCGACGTGCCGGACGCGCTCATGCGCCTCATGCGCCGCTACGCGCAGACGCACGGTCCCTTCCCGACGAGTGAGCCGCGCGAGCGCTACGGGCTCGACCCGACGCCGGCCTTGAGCGAGCTGGAGCGCGCCGGCGACGTCGTGCGCGGCGAGCTGCGGCCGGGCGGCAGCGGCCGCGAGTGGTGCGATGCGGACGTGCTGCGACGGCTGCGTCGCGCCTCGCTGGCGGTTCTGCGCAAGGAGATCGAGCCAGCAGACACGCGCGCGTTCGCGGCGTTCCTGCCGGCGTGGCAGGGGGTCGACAAGCATCCGGCGGGCGGGGCGGGCGTGGACCGCCTGCGCGAGCAGCTCGTGCCCTTGCAGGGGCTCGCGCTGACGCCAGCGACATGGGAGCACGACGTGCTGCCGCGCCGCGTCGGCGCGTACTCGGCGACCTGGATCGACACACTGTGCGCGAGCGGCGAGCTGGTGTGGGTCGGCGCGGGCGCTCTGGGGCGCACGAATGGACGCGTAGCCCTGCTGTTCCGCGAGGACGCCGGACTGCTCGGACCGCCGCCGGTGAGAGGCGAGCCGCCGAGCGAACCGGCCCACGAGGCCGTGCGGGCGCGGCTGGCGCAGGGGTCGTGCTTCTTCACCGACCTGCTGATCGACGTCGACCTCGCGCCGGAGGAGCTGCAGGAGGCGCTGTGGGACCTCGCATGGGCGGGCGAAGTGACGAACGACGCGTTCGCGCCGTTGCGCGCGCCCCGGCTGACGCTGGCGCGGGCGCAGCGGGCGGCGGGCGGTCGCGCGGGCTCGGGTGCGCGTGCCGGTCGCCGCTTCTCCTCGCGCCGCGGCGGCGCGCAGGCGCAGGTCCAAGGCCGCTGGTCGCTGACCGCCTCGCTGTTCGAGGTCCCGGCGCAGCCGGTCGACCCCGCCGCCCGCCGTCGCGCGCAGGCGGAGCTGCTGCTGGAGCGCTACGGGATCCTGACGCGCGAGCTGGTGCTGGCGGAGGGCGTGCCGGGCGGCTTCTCGGCGCTCTACCCGGAGCTGTCGCAACTGGAGACGCTCGGCGTCGCGCGCCGGGGCTACTTCGTGGAGGGGCTCGGCGGGGCGCAGTTCGCGCTCCCGGGCGCGGTCGAGCGGCTGCGCGCGAAGCAGGCGCCGGAGGAGGCGGAGCCGCTCGTGCTGGCGGCGACCGACCCGGCGCAGCCGTACGGCGCCGCACTGCCGTGGCCGAAGCGTGAGGAGCGGGCGCGCAGCGGCGAGGCCGGAGGCGGCTCGCGCACGAGCGGCGGCAGGCGCCCGGCACGCGCGCCCGGCGCGACGGTCGTGCTCGCGGGCAGCGAGCCGATCCTGTACCTGGAGCGCGGCGGCAGAGCGCTGCAGACGCTGGTCGACGCGGACGACCCGCGCATCCCCGCCGCGCTGACCGCGCTCGCCGACCACGCCCGCGCCGGCCGCGTCAGACGGATCGCGCTGGAGAAGGTCGACGGCGAGCCGGTGATGGGCACGCCGTGGGAGGCCGCGCTCGCCGAGGTCGGCTTCCGTGCCGGACCGCGCAAGCTGACGCTGAGCGCCTGAGGCGAGACGGTCCGGTCGCGCACGTACGGTTCGCGCGGTGCAGGGGCGCGGAACGGAAGCTGCCACGACGCCGGCGGTGCCGGCGCTCGACCCGCAATCGCTCGGGCTCGTCGCGGTGCAGCTCGCGCTTCGCTTTCCGGCGTGGGTCCGTCGGCGCCGGTTCGTCGTCAGCTACGTCGATGACACGACGATCCACCAGCGCATGAGCGTCGACTTCGCGCTTCCGGAGCCTTCGTGGTTCTGGACGCCGACGCCGCCCGTCCCGGGCACCACGCTCTACGTGCCGATCCACATCCCCAAGGAGACGCTCGACCAGTTCAGCGTCTTTGAGGCCCTACACTTCTTGCCATGGCCAATCGCGGCATCTTCAAGGTCACGCCCGTGTCCACCAAGGGCGTTGGCATCGTCGCCAAGCGTCCGGATGCGAGAGCGATCCGCGGCGACGCGGCGATGCGCAGACTTGCCCGGGTCGGCGCCGCCAAGACGCGCCGGTCCGTGAAGGCGCACTCCTCCGTCTAGCGGCCAGGATCCGCCAGATGGACGATGGCGTCAGCTTCGCGCAGATCGACCTCGACTCCGGCGAGCGCTTCCAGCCACTGAGGCGCGAGCTGGGCGTCTCGACGTTCGGCCTCAACCTGATCCTGCTGCAGCCCGGCCAGGTCGGGCGGATCCATCGTCACGAGCACCAGGAGGAGGTCTACCTCGTGCTCGACGGCGAGCTGTCGCTGCTGGTCGAGGGCGAGGAGCACCGCCTCGCTCGCGGCGCGCTGGCCCGCGTGGCGCCGGCAGTACGCCGGCAGCTCGTCAACCGGCGCCCGCAGCGCGTCGTGCTGCTCGCGCTCGGCGGCGCGACCGATCACACCGGCCGCGACAGCGTCGCGTTCTCCTCATGGGAGGCGACCGAAGGCGCCCCGCCGCAGGAGATCCCACTGCCGGCGGACGTGCCGGTCGAGCCGGCCTGACGCGCCGCGCACGCGGCAACCTCGCACACCGCCTCTTGGCGCGCCCTACCCTTGACCCATGCCCGAGGGCGACACGATCCTGCGAGCGGCGAACCGCATCCGGCCGGTGCTGGAGGGCGTGGTGCCGGACGAGATCGTCACGCCACAGGCGCGCCATGCCCGCGACCGCTGGCCGGAGCGACTGGACGGGCGCGCCGTGACGAAGGTCGACACGCACGGCAAGCACCTGTTCCTGCGCTTCGAAGGCGACCTCGTGCTGCACTCGCACCTGCGCATGACGGGCGCGTGGGCCGTCTACCGTCACGGCGCCCGCTGGCGTCGCGCGCCCCGCCGCGCCTGGCTCGTGCTGCGCGCCCGCGATCACGAGGTCGTCGAGTTCGACGGCCCGCTGCTGGAGCTGATGACCGAGGGCCGCTCGCGCTTCGACCAGCGCATCGCCGGCCTCGGTCCCGACGTGGTCGCCGACGAGTTCGACGCGCAGCGCTTCCTGCGCCGCTTGCGCGAGGACGACCCCACGCGCGCGCTTGGCGACGCGCTGCTCGACCAGCGCACGGTCGCCGGCATCGGCAACATCTGGAAGGCGGAGGGCTGCTGGGGCGCCGCGGTGGATCCGTGGCGACGGCTGCGCGACGTCTCCGATGCGGAGGCACTCGCCGTGATCGAGCACGTGCGCCCGCGGATGCGGCGCGCCGCCGAGTCCGCGCGCAAGGACGCGAGCGACCGCCGCGTCTACGAGCGCGCCGGCCGCCCCTGCCCGCGCTGCGGCGAGGCGATCCGCGCCCGCGGCCAGGGCGACGACAACCGCACGACCTTCTGGTGCCCGGGATGCCAGCGTTGAGCCGCGCCGTCGCCCTGCGCCGCGTGGGCCACAAGGGCGCCGACCTGATCGCGCCCGGAAACACATGCGAGAGCTTCGACGCCGCGCTGACGCACGGCGTCGACATGATCGAGTTCGACGTGCTGCCGGCGCTCGGCGCCGACGGCAGGCCCGACGCCGCGCGCGGCGAGCTGCTGCTCGCGCACGACTACGGCGACGTGCGCAGCCGCACGCCGCTGACGCTGGAGGAGGGGCTCGCCCATCTCACGCTGCCCGCGTTCGCGTCGCTCGAGTTCGACGTCGACCTGAAGATCCCCGGCTACGAGCGACGGGTGGTCGAGGCGCTGCGCGCGCACGACCTCGTCGAGCGCTCGCTCGTCTCCTCGACCTATCCGCAGTCGCTCGCGCGCATCCGCGCGCTCGAGCCGGCGCTGCGGCTCGGCTGGTCGGTGCCGCGCGCGCGCCGCGACTACACCGCCTCGAAGCTGTACATCGCGCCGGCGCTCGTCGCGCTCGGGATCGGCCGGCGGATCCTGCCGGCGCGCGCCGGCGATGCGATCCGCGCCGGCCGCTGCGACGCGCTGATGGTGCATTGGCGACTCGTGACGGCGCGGCTCGTGGAGGCGATCCGCGAGGCACGCGGCGAGCTGTACGTGTGGACCGTCGACGAGGCTCCGCGCATCCGCGCGCTCGAAGCGCTCGGCGTCACCGGCGTGATCACGAACGACCCGCGGCTGTTCGGCGCGCCCGCGCCGGCGGTGTGACGTCGCCCGCAGGTCGCCGCTAGCGGTGACCGCGGTGTAACGTCGCCCGTAGGTCGCCGCTTGCGGTGGCCGGAGGGCGAAACCCTTCTCTGTGATGGATCGCGCGCCGCGACGTAGTAGGGACGTGGACGCCACGATGACCGCGACGCCGACCGACCGCCCCGCGCCCGCAGCCGCCGAAAGCTGGGAGCGCTTCGAGGCGCTCTACCGCTCCAGCCGCGACGACGTCTACGCCTACGTCGCGACGCTGCTGAGCGACGCGGCGGCGGCCGAGGACGCGACGGCGCTCGCGTTCGAGCGCGCGTACCGCAAGCGCCGCTCGTTCGACCGCGCACGCGGGAACGAGCGCGCCTGGCTGTTCGGCATCGCGCGCAACGCGGCGCTCGACGAGCTGCGCCGCCGCAGACGCCACGCGACGCTCGCCGCCGACCCGGAGGACCCCACGGCGGTCGACGCCGCCGCGACGGTCGGCGCGACCGACGACGACGTGCTGCGCCGCACCGTCGTGCGCGCCGCGCTCGACGCGCTCGCCCCGCGCGAGCGCGAGCTCGTGTCGCTGAAGTTCCACGCCGGCCTCACGAACGCCGAGATCGCTCGCGTGCTCGGCGTCAGCGAGTCGAACGCCGGCACGCTCCTGCACCGCACGATCGCGAAGCTGAGGAAGGCCTGCCATGCATGACGACGAGCTGACCCCGGAGCAGGACGACGAGCTGGTCGCGCTGCTGACCGCCGAGCGCCCGCGTCCGTCTGCCGCGTTCGCCGAGCGGCTGGACGCGCGCGTCGAGGACAGATTCGCGCGCCCCGCCGCGCCGCGGTCAGCGCCCGCCCGGCGCCCGTGGCGCTTCACGCTGCTGCCGGCTGCGGCGACCGTAGCGGTCGCGCTGACGGCTCTGGTGCTTGTGCTCGGCGACGGCGGGCCGGGCGCCGACCCGGACCAGGCAGCGACCTCGTCGCTCGCCGCACCCGAGCAGACCGGAGCGCCGGACGCGGCGACCCCCGACGCGCCGCCGCCCGCGGGGGGCGCGATCGAGGACCGCGCCGCAGCCGCGCCGGAGGTCGCCGCGCAGGCGCCCGCGGCCGGCACCGACCCCGCGACCCGTGACCGCAAGGTCGAGCGCTCCGCGAGCCTGGAGCTGAGCAGCGATCCCGAGCGCGTCGACGACGTCGCGCAGGACGTGCTCGGCGTCGTCGCCCGCTTCGACGGGATCGTCGACCAGTCGAGCATCGCGAGCGGGACGACCGGCGGCGAGGCGCGCTTCGCGCTGCGCATCCCGGCGGGAGAGCTGCAGCCCGCGCTCGCCGCGCTCTCGCGGCTGCCGGACGCGCAGGTGCTCGCGCGCACGGACGACGCGGTCGACGTCAACCAGGCGTACGTGTCCGTCCGCCGCCAGCTCGCGAACGCGCGCGCCGAGCGCGTCGGCGTCCTGCGCGCGCTGCGTGCAGCCGACACGGAGGACGAGACGCTGCGACTGAGAGCCCGCCTCGACGCGCTCGAGCGCACGATCGCGCTCGCCGAGCGCTCCCAGCGCGCGCTCGACCGGCGCGTCGACTACGCGACGGTGAGCGTCAGCGTCCGCGGCGACAGCGACCAAGGCTCGGGCACCGACGAAGGCGGGCTCACGCTGGGCGGCGCCTTCGACGACGCAGGCCGCGTGCTGGAGGTCGCCGCGGCCGTCGTCGTGATCGCCGCCGCCGCGCTCGTCCCGCTGCTCGCGCTCGCCGCGTGCGCCTGGCCGCTCGGCCGAGCGCTCACGCGCCGCCGCCGCGAGCAGGCGCTCGACGCCGCGGTGTGACGTCGCCCGCAGGTCGCCGCTTGCGGTGACCGGAGGGCGAAACCTGGTAGATACCTCGTGTGGCGACGAGCACCGAGGACACCATCGCGCTGCTGGCGCGGGTGCCGACGTTCGAGACGCTCGCGCCGGAGGACCTCTCGCGCGTCGCGGAGCTCGCCGTCCCGCGCCGCTTCGAGCCCGGCCGCGTGATCTTCCGCGAGGGCGACGAGAGCGACACCTGCTACGTCGTGCGCAGCGGGCACGCGCGCGCGATCCGCGAGCACGCCGACGGGCGCACGATCGCGCTGTCGACCTTCGGCCCCGGCAGCATCTTCGGCGAGCTCGCGATGTTCGAGAGCGAGCGGCGCTCGGCGACGGTCGAGACGCTCGACGGGCTGGAGGCGGTCGCGATCCTCGGTGCCGACATGCGACGGCTGATGCGCGACCACGTCGAGATCGCGCTCGGCGTCGTCACCTCGCTGGGCCGCCGCCTGCGGGCCGCGAACGAGCGGATCGCGAGCCAGTCGTTCCAGACCGTCCAGAGCCGCGTCGCGACGGTCCTCACGCAGCTTGTCACCGAGGCGCAGGACGAAGGCGCGGCGGAGCGCGACGTGCTCGTGATCGCGACACAGGCCGACGTCGCGAAGCTTGCCGGCTCCTCGCGCGAGTCGGCGAGCCGCTTCCTCGCCGTGCTGGAGCGCGCCGGCGTGATCGAGCAGGGCCGTGGCAAGCTGACCGTCCACGACCCGTCCGCGCTCGAGCGCTATGTCTTCTGAGAAGAAGGCCAGAGGCCGCAGACGGGGCGGGAAGGGACGCGGCGACGAGCAGGAGCGCTCCGCCGGCGGCGTCGTCGTGCGCGGGGACGAGACGATCGTGATCGTGCCGACGCGCCGCGGCGCGCAGGGCCAGCGCGTGCTGGCGCTGCCGAAGGGACACGTCGATCCCGGCGAGACGCCGGACCTGACCGCCGCGCGCGAGGTGCGCGAGGAGACCGGCGTCGACGCCGACCTCGTCCGCAAGCTCGGCGAGGTGCGCTACTTCTACCAGCGCGACGGCAAGCGCATCTTCAAGCGCGTGGCCTTCTACCTCTTCTCGTACCGCAGCGGATCGCTCGACGACCACGACGACGAGGTCGAGGAGGCGCGCTGGATGCCGCTGGAGGAGGCAACGCGAGCGCTGAGCTACGACGGCGAGCGCGAGATGGCGGCGCGGGCGTTGTCGGCGATCGCCCACGACCGGTAGGCTCCTCACGTCGTGCGCGTCCTCAACTTCTACTCGGCCGTCTTCGCCGACCAGCTGCGAAACGGCCGCAAGACGGCGACGATCCGCCTCGGGGACAAGTCGCACAAGTACCGCAAGAACGACTGCGTGCTCGTCACGATCGGCTACCAGTACTCGCCGCGCGAGAAGATCTTCGACGCCGTGATCGACTCGGTGGAGGTCAAGCGCGTGCGCGATCTAAGCCCACGCGACGTCGAGCACGACAACCCGGAGTCGCGGCGGGTGGAGGAGCTCATGAGCTTCCTCCAGCAGATCTACGACCGCCCGGTCGACCTCGACGACGTCGTGACCGTCGTCCGCTTCTCGCAGATCCTCGAGCCGAAGTCGCCGATCCGCGACCGCATGCACGGGATCGGCGGGGCGCAGAACTAGCGCCCCCTTCCCGCGGCGGTGGCGCTCCGTTCGGCCGCCGCTGGTGCCGCGCGGTGTGCGCCGGTCGGCTGGGGAGGGGGAGGGTGCAGTGCCACCAGCGTCGCCGGTCTTGCGCGATTTCGTCGCAGAGCGCGTGCGCGGTTGCGCGGTGCGCCGCCGCCTGCCTGATGAGTGTCCCTTTGCGCCCGCTATAGGGGCGTAAAGGGACAGTGATCCGAACGAGCTGCCAGGGATCGCGGGCGGTTGCGCAGTTCGGCGCGCTTTCGTGACGAAGCGGGGCACCAACGCCGCCGGTCCGAGCGCCGACCGGGCTGGTGCTCCTGCTCCCTCCCCCTCGATGCCAAGCGACGCACGTCGCGCACCACCGCACGGGCCGAGCTGAACGCGCCCGCCACCCCACCACCCCCCACCCGA
>DATHEP010000269.1:0-3638 GCA_035318525.1 Conexibacter sp. | reverse complement strand
CCGCCGCGACAGCCGCGAAGCGCTCGAGGTCGCGGGCGAGCATCCACACGTAGGCGAGCAGGTGGTGGCTCAGATAGACGGGCTGCGCGCGCTGCAGGTGCGTGTAGCCGGGCATGCGCCAGTCGAGATGGCGCTCGGCGGCGCCGAGCAGCGCGGCGATCAGCGTACGGATCCACTCCCCCGCCGCCTGCGCGTGGGCGCGCGTGAAGAGCGCCATGTCGGTCGCGACCTGATCGTTGCGCGAGCGCGCCGTGTGCAGCTTCCCGCCGACCGGACCGGCGAGCTCGGTGACGCGCCGCTCGATCGCCATGTGGACGTCCTCGTCGCCCGGCAGGAACGCGAACGTCCCCTCCTCCAGCTCGTGCTCGACGGTGTCGAGCGCGGCCAGCAGCTCGTCGCGGTCCGTCTCGGCGATGATCGCCTGCGCCGCGAGCATGCGCGCGTGAGCACGCGAGAGCTCGACGTCGTAGGGGCCCAGGCGCCAGTCGAACCCAATCGACGCGTTCAGCTGCTGGAAGACGGGGTGCTGCGGCTCGCTGAAGCGGGACATCCGGCGGCGGAGTCTACGCGGCGCGTCAGCGGCCGAGGATCTCACGCAGCTCGTGCGCGACGCGCGCGACCTGCCCTTCGCTCATCGCCGGGAAGAAGGGCAGTGCGAGCGAGCGAGCGGCGACGTCCTCGCAGACCGGGAACTCACCCTCGCGGTGGCCGAAGCGCTCACGGTAGAAGCTCATCAGGTGGATCGCCGGCAAGTACGGCTTGCTCTGGATTCCCCGCTCGGCGAGCGCGCGCACGGTCGCGTCACGGTCGACGCCATGCGGCAACCGGACGACGAACACGAACCAGCCGCGCACGTTGCCGTCCGTGTCGGGGCACGGCAGCGCGACGTCCTCGACGCCCGCGAGCGCCTGGCGGTACCAGCCGGCAACGCGCGCGCGGTCGGCGAGCATCCCGTCGAGCCGCTCCAACTGAACCAGGCCGAGCGCGCAGGCGATGTCGGACAGGCGGTAGTTGAAGCCGAGGCGGTCGTGGTCGAGCCAGCCCATGTTGGGCGCACGGCCCTGATTGCGCTCGGAGTCGATCCGCTTCTTGTGGGCGCCGTCGCCGAGCGCGATCAGCCCGCCCTCCCCTGTCGTCAGCTGCTTGTTGGCGTAGAACGCGAAGACCGCTGGGTGTCCACGGCCGCCGACCGGCACGCCGTCGCCGTGGACCGCACCGAGCGCCTGACAGGCGTCCTCGACGATCGGGAGGTCCATCGCCTCGAACGCCGGCAGGTCGGCCGGGTAGCCGAAGATGTGCACCGGCAGCAGCGCGCGCGTGCGCTCCGTGACCGCTGCCGCGGCGGCCTGAGGGTCGAGGTTGAGCGTCACCGGATCGACGTCGGCGAAGACGGGTCTCGCCCGCTCGAACAGCACCGTGTTGGCCGTGGCGACGAACGAGAACGGGCTCGTGATGACCTCGTCCCCGTCCTCCACGCCGACCGCTCGCAGCGCGAGGTGCAGGCCGGCGGTGCCGCTGGAGACGGCGCAGCCGTACGGGGCGCCGAGCCGCGCCGCGAAGGCCTGCTCGAAGGCGGGCACGCGCGGACCGAGCGACAGCTGGCCCGACCGCAGCACCTCGACGACCGCCGCCTCCTCCTCTGGGCCGAGGACGGGCTTCGCGAGCGGGATCAGGTCCGTGGCGGTGGTCACGTCGCGCTGCGCGCCGGGCCGCGCTTGCCGACTCTCGTGCGGCCGGCCTGGATCGCATACTCGAGCGAGTCGACGAGCGCCTCCCACGAGGCGGCGATCACGTTCTCCGAGACGCCGATCGAGCCCCACACGTCGTGACCGTCGGACGCGTCGAGCAGCACGCGCGTGACGGCCTCGGTGCCCTTCGTCTCATCGAGGATGCGGACCTTGAAGTTCACGAGCCCGGTCCCCTTCAGCTCCGGGTGGCTCTCCTCGACCGCCGCGCGCAGCGCGTTGTCGAGCGCGTGGACCGGGCCGTTGCCCTCGGCCGTGCGCAGGTAGCGCTCGCCGTTGGCCCAGATCTTGATCGTCGCCTCCGTCTCGACCTTGCCGTCGGCGCGCTGCTCGACGATCACGCGCCACGACTCGAGCTGGAACAGCGACTCGTACTCGCCCGACTCCTTGCGCAGCAGCAGCTCGAACGAGCCGTCCGCCGCCTCGTACTGGTAGCCGCCGTGCTCGAGCGCCTTCACGCGCTCGACGACGCGCCGCGCGCCGTCCTCGTCGAGCGCGACGCCCGACTCCTCGGCGCGCGCGAGCACGGTCCCC
Source organism: Conexibacter sp. (assembly GCA_035318525.1). Taxonomy (GTDB): domain Bacteria; phylum Actinomycetota; class Thermoleophilia; order Solirubrobacterales; family Solirubrobacteraceae; genus Conexibacter. Next base: position 1,359 of record DATHEP010000269.1, on the reverse strand, counting down.
TTGCCCGACAGCTCGGAGATCAGCATCTCGCGGTGGTTGCCGACGAGCAGCGGGTCCATGTGCTCGAAGCTCGCGGCCTCCTTCAGCACGCCGTCGGCGTGCATCCCGCCGCCGTGCGCGAAGGCGTTCTTGCCGACGTACGGTTGGTCCGGGTTGGGCGTGCGGTTGAGCAGCTCGTCGAGGTAGTGAGCAGTCTCGGTGAGGGTCGCGAGGCGGTCGTGCGGCAGACACTCGTAGCCGAGCTTGAGCTGCAAGTTCGGGATGATCGTGACGAGGTTCGCGTTGCCGCAGCGCTCGCCGTAGCCGTTCATCGTGCCCTGCACCTGCGTGGCACCGGCCTCGATGCCCGCAAGCGAGTTGGCGACGCCACAGCCGACGTCGTCGTGGCAGTGGATGCCGACGCGGACGTCGGCGGTCGCCAGCGCCGCCGCGAGGTCCCGAGTGCCCTCGGCGATCTGGCCCGGCAGCGAACCGCCGTTCGTGTCGCACAACGCCACCGTCTCGGCCCCCGCCTCGGCGGCCGCAAGGACGCAGCGCCGGGCGTATGCGGCGTCGTCGCGCCAGCCGTCGAAGCAGTGCTCGGCGTCGTAGATCACCCGCTTGCCCTGCGCGACGAGAAAGGCGACCGACTCGGCGATCATGCGCAGGTTCTCGTCGCGGTCGACGCGCAGCACCTTCTCGACGTGCAGGCCCCACGTCTTGCCGACGATCGTCACGACCGGCGCGAAGCAGTCGGCGAGCACGCGCAGCGCGGCGTCCTCGTCGGCGCGCGTTCCGGCGCGACGCGTCATCCCGAACGCGGCGACGTCCGCCGTCAGGAAGGTCTCGCGCTCGAGCAGCGTGAACAGCTCCAGCTCCTTCGGGTTCGAGGTCGGGAAGCCCGCCTCGATCAGGTGGATGCCGAGCGCGTCGAGTCTGTGGGCGACGCGCAGCTTCTCCTCTGCGGACAGCGACATGCCCTCCCCCTGCATGCCGTCGCGGAGGGTCGTGTCGTAGAGCTGGATGGCGGTCATGGCGGTCTGCGGTCCTCTCGATCGGAACGGGCGAAGTGCGGACAGCGGCCATGCGCGCGCGTCAGCGCGAGCGGGCCGCCCCGATAATTCGCACGTCCAGCGAGAGGTTCGACATGGCTAGATGCCCGACCCCATGAGATCGCGGATGCGAGGGGTGCGATGGGCGGATGCTGGGCGGACGCGCGGTGTCGAAGGCGATGCCGGTGGCATCGGCGAGACGCCGCGTGGCGCCCAGCGCCGCCCAGCGTGCCACTCGCGCCGCGAGATCGTGGGGTCGGGCATCAGGCGGCCGCCTGCGGGGTCGCGACGGACACGATGTCGTTCCAGGCCGCGTAGCGCGGGTCGC
>DATHEP010000268.1:0-2626 GCA_035318525.1 Conexibacter sp. | reverse complement strand
GGCCGCAAGCCTCGCGGCCGCCGCATGGTCGACCTGCTGATCGCCGCGACCGCGATCGCGCACGACCTTGCGCTCTACACGCACAACCCCCGCGACCTCGATGGTCTCGAGGAGATGTTGCAGATCGTGGACGCGGGCCGGGCGCACGCGTAGAACCCAACGCCCGTTCAGGTCCTACGGCGTCCACTCCGCATCGAGCCTGACGAGTGCGACGCCGCTGTGAACGAGCACCACGTCGCCGCGCTCGACGGCGCCGACGAGCACGGTCTCGACGGTCGCGACGCTGCCGCCGACGTCGGCGCAGCGCGCGAGGCTGCCGCCGGCGGGCTCGCCTACGAGCACGCGCATCGGCACGCCCTCGGTCGTGCTGGGTTCGCAGGGCACGTGCGACTCCATCGTTCGTTACGCCGGTACGCCGCCCCGTGCGCGCGTCCGGCTCGCACTGCGTTTCTCCAACTGGGCGGTCGGCGAAACCGTGTCGCGTTCGCGTGCGAACCGAGCGGCGCCCACCGCGGCGTCACGCGTCCGCGCGCGACTCCAGCAACTCAAGCCACAACTCGCTGCGCGTAGGGAAGACCGGCACCGCATGCGCGAGCGCGGCGAGCGGGACCTCGCACGCGATCGCGACCGTCGCGGCGTGCAGCAGCTCGGCGACGTCCGGGCCGACGAACGTGGCGCCGACGAGCAGCTCGCGCTCGTCGTCGAGCACGAAGCGCGTCGTCCCGGGCGCGCCGCGCCCGTGGAAGCTCGCGCCGGCCGTGCTGTCGGTGTCGAGGTCGACGGCGCGGGCCGCAATCCCCGCCTCCTGTGCGCTCGCGAGCGTGTGGCCGACGGCCGCGACGGCCGGGTCGGTGAAGATCGCACGCGGCGAGAGCGGTCCGTCGACGCGCAGGCGCGCGGACGGGTCGCCGCAGATCGCGTCGGTGGCGACGCGCGCCTGGTACTTGCCCATGTGCGTCAGCTGCGCGCGGCCGTTGACGTCGCCGATCGCGTAGAGCCACGGATGTCGTGGGACGCGCAGCGCGTCGTCGACCTCGATCGGCTTGCCCGGCTCGAGGTCGAGGGTCTCGAGCCCAAGATCGTCCGTGTTCGGCCGCCGCCCGATCGCGACGAAGAGGCGGTCGCCCGCGATCTCCGCGCCGTCCTCGAGCGTGAGCGTCGTGCGGCCGTCCGCGCCGCGCTCGGCAGCGGTCGCTCTCGCGCCGAGCGCCAGCGCGACGCCCCGCGCGAGCAGCACCTCGGCGACCTGCTCGCTCGCGAACGGCTCCTCGCGCGCGATCAGGCGCTCGGCCGCCTCGACGATCGTCACCTCGGCGCCGAGCGAGCGCCACGCCTCTGCCAGCTCGACGCCCGCGACGCCGCCACCGAGCACGACGAGGCGCTTGGGGACCTCGCCGGCGGTCGTCGCCTCGCGGTTCGTCCACGGCTCGGCCTCGCGCAGGCCGGGAATCGGCGGGATCAGCGCGGTCGAGCCGGTCGCGAGGATCACGGCCTCGCGGGCCTCGTGGAGATCCTCCCCCACCCGCACGCGGCGCTCGCCGTCGAGGCGAGCCTGGCCGCGCACCAGCGCGATGCCGCGCTGCTGCAGCCACGGCATCTGCGCGTCGTCGCTGCGCTCGTGGATCACCTCGTCGCGGCGGCGCAGCGCGGCGGCCGCGTCGACCCCGCGGCCGTCGACCACCTCCGCAGCGCCCGGCACGCGCGCCGCCTCGGCGAGCAGCTCGCCGGGGCGCAGCAGCGCCTTCGAGGGCATGCACGCGTAGAAGCTGCACTCGCCGCCGACCAGCTCCCGCTCGACGAGAGCCACGGATCTGCCGCGCTCGGCCAGCCGCCCGGCGGCCACCTCACCGGCCGGTCCCGCCCCGATCACGATCACGTCGTATTGGCTCATCGCGCCGAGCCTTCCCCGGGAGCGAGCTCGTCAGACGCGTGCAAGCGCGTCGTCGAGCGCGGCGGCGATCAGGTCGGGCCGCTCGAGCTGCGGGTAGTGGCCGATCCCCGGCAGCTCCTCGACCGGCACGCCGGGGCGCAGCTCGCGCAGCCCGTCGAGCACGGCGGTCGTGGCGACCGGGTCCTCCAGGCCCCAGGTCAGCGACAGCGCGCCCGGCCAGTCGCGGAAGGCGCCGTGCCAGCGCTCGACGAAGCGCTCGCGCTCGGCCATGTAGTTGACGAGCAGGTGACCGATGCGGTGGCCGCCGTGGTGGGCGAGCAGCGCCCACTGGTCGGCTGCCTCCTGCGCGGTCAGCGGATGCGCGTCGGAGAAGATCTGGCCGAACTGGAAGCGGAAGGAGCGCGCGCTCGTGAGGCGCGCGAACAGCGGCCCGAGCCGGCTGCGCAGCAGCTTCTGCCCGAGCGTCGGACTGGCGCGGTCGAGCAGGATCGAGCCGTTGAACAGCAGCGCGCCGGCGATCTCGATCTGTGCGCGGCCCTCCAGCTCGCGCGCCATCAGCTCGGTCGCGACGGAGGTCCCCATGTCGTGCGCGACGAGCACGACCGGCGGCGAGCCGGCACGGCGCACGAGCTGCTCGGCCGCGTCGGCCTGCCAGCCGAGCGCGTAGCGGTGGTCACGCGGCTTGTCGGAGAGGCCGAAGCCGAGGAAGTCGAACGCGAGCGCAGCGCGGGTCGG
>DATHEP010000267.1:0-2740 GCA_035318525.1 Conexibacter sp. | reverse complement strand
CTCGCCGTCACGACGGAGATCCGCCACGGCACGATCACGCCGACGCTGCTGACCGTCCCCAGCCGCGGCCGCGTGATCGCGGCGAAGGTGGTGGCGCACCTGCTCGCCGGCTTCGCGATCGGCGTTGCCGCGCTGGCGGCGGACCTCGTGCTGGTCGAGGTGATCCTCTCCTCGCGCGGGATCGAAAGCGGCACGTCGTTCTCCGAGCTGGTCCGCTGGGGGCTCGGGATCGCCGGCTCGGCGGCGCTGCTGGCAGGCCTCGGCGTCGGCGTCGGCGCGGTGGTGCGCAACCAGGTGGGGGCCCTGGTGGCGGCGTTCGCCTGGGTGTTCGTGCTCGAGCCGCTGCTGGCGGCCGTGCCCACGATCGGCGACAGCATCGCCCGCTTCGGCGTCGGCGGGCTGCTGGACGCGCTCGACGGCGTCGACGCCGACAGCGGCGAGAACCTGCTCGGCCAGGTCCCGGCGGGCCTGCTGCTCGCCGGCTACGTCGCCGTGTTCGCGGTCGGCGGCGCAGCGCTGCTGCGCCGCCGCGACGTGACGGCCTGACGACGCGCGGGGAGCCGGCGCAACCGACCCACGGGCGGGTCTAGACTCCCGCACGTGAGCTGGTTTGCGGTCCCACGCGGCTGGGTGGAGAGCTTCGGCGACATCGCCCGCTTCGCCGCGCAGTGCTTCCGCGAGGTCTACGGCGGTCGCGTCTTCCGCTTCTTCGGCGAGGCGCTGCGCCAGTCGGGCCTGCTGATCCTCTCCTCGACGATCGTCATCTGGGGCCTCGTGTTCCTGATCGGCCTCCAGTGCGGCATCGAGGGCGCCTACTTCACGCGAGCCGCCGGCACGCCCGCGTACGCGGGCGTCTTCACCGCTTGGTGCGACCTGCGCGAGCTCGTCCCCTACGCCTTCGGCTACATGATGGCCGCGAAGGTCGGGACCGGCATCGTCGCCGAGATCGGCTCGATGCGGATCACCGAGGAGATCGACGCGCTCGAGGTGATGGGCATCAGCTCGATGACCTTCCTGTGCGGGACGCGTCTGCTGGCCTCCTGGATGGTGCTGCCGTTCGTCTACATCGGCGGCGTTGGCGCCGCGTTCGTGGCCAGCTACATCGCGGTCGTGATCCAGATCCACGAGGTCTCGCCGGGCGGCTACGAACTGATCTTCTGGGCCTTCCAGAACCCGACCGACCTGCTCTACAGCATGCTGAAGGGCGCCTTCATGGCGACGGGGATCGTGATCGTCGGCTGCTACTACGGGTACACGGCTGGCGGTGGACCGGTCGGCGTCGGCACGGCGACGGCGAAGTCGATGGTGCTGAACATCGTCTACGTGCACCTCATCGGCATGCTCGGCACGCAGCTGTTCTGGGGCGCGAACCCACGCGCCCCGATCGGCGGTTGACCGGCGCGGCTGGCCGCCGCTCCCGCTCTCAGCTTCAGCTCACGCGCCCGGCGTCAGCACGTCCACGCCGCGCTCCGCGACCTCGCGCACGACACGCAGCGCCTCTCGCTTGCGCGCGAACTCGGGCGGCGTATAGCAGTGAACGTCGGCAGGTGCGCCCATCTCGGACGCGTCCCACAGCGTGCCCGCCTGGTAGACGCGCTCCAGCCACGGGACGCCGTCGAAGTAGTCGGAGATCAGCACCACGACCCACTCCGGGCCGCGCTCGCGCTGCGGCGGGGCGCCGCGCGCGTCGTCGACCCGCGCGCCGCCGACGAGCGCCCGCTCGACCGGCCAGCGGTCGCTCACGCGCTCGACGTAGCGGCGCAGCTCGCGCATGTTCAGGTCGTCGGGGTTCTCGGGCGGCACAGCGCCGGATTCTCGCGGCTGGAGCGGCGCGAGCGCAATCGCGCCGCCGGGTGCCGCCGCCGCTACGCGAAGTCGTCGACCGAATGCGGTCCCACGCACGCGATCGCCAGCTCGTCCGCCACGTCGCGCGCGACCGTCGCCACGTCGTCGTAGGTGACGGCGTCGAGTGCGGCGATCGCGAGGTCGGGGTCGACGTCATCGCCGAACAGGATCGACTGCTGTGCGGCGTGGCGGGCGACTGCGTTCGTGTTCTCGAACGCCAGCACGCGTGCGCCGGCGGCGTACGCCCGCGCGCGCTCGACCTCCTCGGGCCGCGGCCCCTCGTCGCGCAGCTCGCCGACGATCTCCCGCATGCGCGCATACGCCTCGACGCACTTCGTTGAGTCGAGACCGGCCGACAGCTGCAGGACCGGCACGTCGGCGCAGTTGTGGGCGATCGCGTAGACGGAGTAGGCGAGGCCGCGCTGCTCGCGGATCTCGTCGAACAGGCGTGAGCCCATCGACCCGCCGAGCAGCGTGCCGTAGATCGCGAGCGCGGCGCGCTGGGCACGGTCCGTCGGGTCGATCGTGGGCCGGTAGGACATGCGCAGGTGCGACTGGTTCGAGTCACGCTCCTCCACGAGCGTGCGTGCGTGAAGTGGCGGGGCCGGCTCGTAGGGCACGGGCTCGGGCAGCGTGGGGAAGCGGCCGAAGAGGTCGTCCAGCCCGCCGTTCGCGGGCAGGTGCTCCAGGTTGCCGACCACGAACGCTCCACCACGCGCCCCCGCCCAGCGGCGCTCGCGGAAGGCGACGATCGCGTCGCGCGTGAACGTGTCGCGCAGATGCTCCACGGGGCCGAGCACGGTGCGGCCGAGCGGGTGCTCGCCGAACGCGGCGCGGTCGATCAGGTGCTCGGCGACGGCCGACGGCTGGTCGTTGGCGCGTGCGATCTCCTGGA
>DATHEP010000266.1:0-5875 GCA_035318525.1 Conexibacter sp. | reverse complement strand
CAGCAGCGCGTCGTCGCCGGCCGTCTCGGTCAGCTCGACGTCGAGGTCCGGCTGGTCGCGGCGGTAGCGCCGCAGCACCTCCGGCAAGATGTGCATCGCCACGCTCTGGAAGGTCCCGACGCGCAGCGGTGGCGTGCCCTCGGCGGCGGCCGAGCGCATGTCGGCCTCGGCCAGCTCGAGCCGCTCGAGGATCGCACGCGCATGGCCGAGCAGCCGCTTGCCGTGGGACGTCAGGGTGACGCCCCGGGCGCCGCGCGGGCGGTCGAGCAGACGGACGCCGAGCGTGCGCTCGAGGTTGGCGATCTGATGGCTGACCGCGGACTGCGTGTAGTCGAGCGCTTCGGCTGCGGCGCTGAAGGACCCCAGCTCCGCGATCGCCGCGAACGTGCGCAGCTCGCGCATGCGCAAGGCGTTGTCATGAAACAGATTCATGTGAGTGACACAAACGTACTGGCATCGATGATGCCGCACTGGGAGGGTGCTGTGTACCCCGAGGCGTGATGCAACTCACCCCCGCCACACACCAACTTCTGGTCCCGCCGACGCCGCTGCGCGCCGCGATCTCCGACCCCCACCAGTGCGCGGTCGCAGACCTCGTGACGCCCTACCGAGACGACGCCGAGCACAGCGCGCTGCTGCTCGGCGTGCCGTTCGACACGACCACGCTCGGCCGCGCCGGCAGCCGCCACGCGCCGCGTGCGATCCGCGACGCGCTTGCCGGCCTGCTTGGCTTCGACGCGGACACGGGGACCGATCTCTCCGATCTCGCCCCGGTCGGCGACCTGGGCGACGTCGACGTCCTGCACACCGACGTTGACGCGACGTGGGACCGCATCACCTCCGTGACGCGCGAGCTGGCGGCGCACGACGCGCCGCTCGTCGTGCTCGGCGGCGACCACGGGCTCACGTTCCCAGTCCTGCGTGGCCTCGTCGCCGACGGCGGCCGGCGCCTCGGGGTCGTCAACCTCGACGCGCACTACGACCTGCGGCCGTCCTACCACGGGCAGCCGGCCAGCGGCGTTCCGTTTCGCTACGCGCTCGAGCGCCTCGACGGTGCGATCCGCGGCGAGAGCTGCACGCATATCGGCGTCACCGGATGGGCGAACTCCCACGCCGCAGCCGCGTATGCCGACCGCGTCGGCCTGCGTGCGTTCAGCGGTGCGGAGCTGCGCAGTGGCTCGCTCGAGCAGATCGTCACCGAGGCGGTCGCGCGCGGGACGACGGACACCGACGGCCTCTGGATCAGCGTCGACATCGACGTCGTCGACGGCGCGTTCGCGCCGGGGACCAGCTCGCCGACGATCGGCGGGATCGACTCGCGTGAGCTGCTGCGCCTCGTGCACCTGCTCGCCCAGGCCCCGCAGGTCGTCGGGATCGACGTCGTCGAGGTGGCCCCGCAGTATGACGTCAGCGGCATCACGGCCAAGCTGGCCGCCGTGGCGGTCGTGACGTTTCTCGCGGCTCGTCATGCCGCGAGCGCCAGCAAGACGGAGGAGACGGGCGATTCGCTCCCGGCGGCGACGTCGGGCGAGGGGTCGCTCCGGTAAACCCTGCAGGAGGGACGGAGGAGAGACTCAATGTCACTGCAATTCCCCCACGGCAGCCGGCGCGCGAGCGTCTGGCGGCCCTTTATCGCGATGCTCGCGCTGTGTGCCGCGCTCGCGTTCGCGGCCTGCGGCGACGACGAGGATGACTCGTCGTCGACCACGGCTCCGGCCTCAACGACGGCCGCGGTCGACGTCCCAGCCGGGGCGCTGCTGCAGGACGGCACGCTCACGAGCGGCTCGGAGTCGGACTTCCCGCCGTACGACTTCCTCGACGAGAGCGGTGAGTACGCCGGCTTCGACGCCGACCTCACGAAGGCGCTGAGCAAGGTGCTCGGACTCGAGTCGCGCGTCATCGACACGCAGTTCACGTCGCTGATCCCGGGGCTCCAATCGAGAAAGTTCGACGCGATCATCTCGATGCTGTACATCACCGCGGAGCGTGCGAGACAGGTCGACTACATCCCCTACGTGAACGTCACCTCGAGCTTCCTCGTCGAGGAGGGCGGCGACTTCCAGCCGCAGGTGCCGACCGACCTCTGCGGCAAGCGCGTTGCGGTCAACAAGGGCAGCTACAACGAGCAGCTGCTCGGCGGCGAGATCGCGAGAGCGTGCAAGGCACGTGGCGAGGAGGTGCCGGCGATCCGCTCCTTCCCGACCGACACGCAGGCTGCCCATGAGGTCTCGGGCGGCCGAGCAGACGTCAACTTCGAGGACACCGGGACGGCCGTCTACCGCGTCAAGCAGCAGGAGAACCTCGGCCTCGAGCTGTCCAACGACGAGCCGCTCTACCCGATCGCCGTCGGCATGGCGGTCCGCAAGGGCGACACGGCGATGAGAGGGGTGATCGAGGACGGCCTCGCCGCCTTGCAGGAGGACGGCACGTTCCAGGAGCTGCTGGACGAGTGGGGCCTTGAGCCGGCTGACATGGAACTGGCGCAGAAGGCGATGAGCGGGACCTGATCCCGATGCTCGTCCTGGCCTCCTTCGACTGGTCGTACTTCGTCGATCTCTTCGGCAGCGACCGGATCTGGAGTGCCGCCGAGACGACGCTCGTCCTCGCCACGCTGTCATGGGTGCTGGCGGGGGCGGTCGGTCTGCTGGTCGCGATGCTCGTGACCAGCAGACGCTCGGCGCTCGTGTGGCCGGCGCGCGCGTACGTGTGGCTGTTCCGCGGCCTGCCCCTGCTGCTGCTCGTGATCTTCGTCTACAACGCGGTCCCGCAGGCGATCCCCGGGCTCTCGTCGTTTCTGTCGAGTCCCTTCCGCGCCGGCCTCGTCGCGCTCGTGCTCAGCGAGAGCGCGTACATGGCGGAGGTCTTCCGCGCGGGGCTCGGCGCGGTCGGGCAGGACCAACGCGAGGCGGCGCGCGCGCTGGGGCTGCCCTACGTCGGCGTCCAGCGGCTGGTCGTGCTGCCGCAGGCGTTCCGCATCGTGATCCCGCCGCTCGGCAACGAGTACATCTCGAACCTCAAGAACACGTCGCTCGTGTCCGTGATCGGGCTGGCCGAGCTGACGCTCGCCGGCGAGCGCATCTTCGCCCAGAACTTCCTCATCATCGAGACGCTGACGGTGGTCGCCTGCATCTACCTCGCGATGGTCACCTTCTTCACCGTCCTGCAGACGCTGCTCGAGCGCAAGCTCGACGTCACGCAGCGCTCCTCCGGGGAGCCGACGTGGCGTCGCTGGGCGAGCTTCGGCAACCGCCGTCCGCCGCTGCCGGTCGCGGCGGAGGCGGACGGGCGCGTCGCGGACGCGGAGCTGGTCGTGCCGACGGCGCGTCGGCCGCGCAAGCCGCCCGCGGCGCACGACGCGCCGCCGCTGGTCGAGGCGCGTGGCGTGGCCAAGCGCTTCGGACAGCGCGAGGTGCTGCACGACGTCGACCTGGCAGTCCAGCCCGGCGAGGTCGTCGTCATCATCGGCGCATCGGGCTCGGGCAAGTCGACGCTGCTGCGCTGCATCAACCACCTCTGCGCCGTGGACGCCGGCAGCGTGCGCGTCAACGGCCACCCGATCGGCTTCCGCGAGCGCGAGGACGGTCGGCTCGCGCCGGCGAGCGACCGCGTGGTCGCGCGCCAGCGGCGCGACGTCGGCATGGTCTTCCAGCGCTTCAACCTGTTCCCGCACCGCACCGCGCTGCAGAACGTCGCGCTCGCTCCTTGCTACCTGAACGCGGGCACGAAGGACGGCGTCTTCGAGCAGGCGCAGGCGCTGCTGTCGAAGGTCGGGCTGGGCGACCACCTCCAGCACTACCCGCACGAGCTGTCCGGCGGCCAGCAGCAGCGCGTAGCGATCGCCCGCGCGCTGGCGCTGCGGCCCGCGGTGATGCTGTTCGACGAGCCGACCTCGGCGCTCGACCCGGAGCTGGTCGGCGAGGTGATGGAGGCGATCCTCGACCTCGCCGAGGATGGCATGACGATGGTGATCGTCACGCACGAGATGCGCTTTGCGCGGCGGATCGCGGACCGCGTGATCGTCATGGACGAGGGCCAGATCGTCGAGTCCGGCCCGCCCGAGCAGATCTTCGAGAGTCCCGAGCAGCCGCGCACGCGGCGCCTGCTCGCCGCGCTTGGCCATGAGTGACGGCGCGCTCGGCACGGCGAGTGCAACGGCGCGCGTGCGCGCGTGCCTCGAGCGGATCGATCCGCAGCTCGGCGCGTTCATCACCGTCGACGCGGACCGCGCGCTGGCGCGCGCGGAGACCGAGCCGAGCGGCTCGCTGCGTGGCGTCGTGCTCGCGGTCAAGGACCTGATCGACACGCGCGGCCTGCGCACGACCTACGGCAGCGCCGTGCATGCCGAGCACGTGCCGGACACGGGCGCGGCGTGCGTCGAGACGCTCCAGGCGCGTGGCGCGATCGTGGTCGGCAAGGCGAACCTCAACGAGTACGCCTACGGCGTCTCGGGCTACAACCCGCACTATGGGCAGATGCGCGTGCCGGGCGACCGCTCGCGCAGCGCCGGCGGCTCGAGCGGCGGCTCGGCCGTCGCCGTCGCGCAGGGCGCCTGCGACGTGGCGCTCGGCACCGACACGAGCGGCTCGGTGCGGATCCCCGCCGCCTGCTGCGGCGTGCTCGGCTTCAAGCAGGCGCACGACCCGGTCGCGATGCGCGGCGTGCGGCCGCTGGCGCCGAGCTTCGACTCGCTCGGCTACCTCGCGCGCGATGTCGAAGAGCTGCGGCGCGTGCTCAAGCTGCCGGCCGGCGACGGCGGGCCGGCGCCGCGGGTGGCGGACGCCGCCGAGCTGTCGCTGCCGCCGTTCCCGTTCGAGCACCACTGGACGCTGTTCCGCGTCGAGGCCTACCGCCAGCACCGCGCGGCGGTGCTGGCGGCGCCCGAGCGCCACGGCGACGACCTGCGCGTCAAGCTCTCGCAGCCGCTCGGCGACCCAACTGCCGCGGCGGGTGCGATGGCTGCCTGGCGGCGCGACTTCGTCGCTGCGCTCGGCGACGTGGAGCTGCTCGTGGGGCCCGTCTTCGACGGCGGGACGCCGACCGTCGAGGAGGTCATGCGCGACTACCGCGACGGCACGCTCACGACGTCGGAGCGACTGATGACGCACACGCCGCTCGCCAACGCGCTCGGCTGGCCCGCGCTCGCGGTGCCGACGTCCGGCGGGCCACGGCACGTGCTCGGCCGCCCGGGCAGCGAGGCCGCGATGCTGACCCTTGCCGACGACCTGATGGAGGACCTGCGATGACGGCTGGACTGCGCGACCGGCTTGCCGCCGGCGAGCTGCTGCTCGGCGGCTTCCTGGTCCTCAACGCCCCGCTCGCCGGCGAGGTTCTCGGTGCGGCCGGGCTCGACTGGGCGCTCGTCGACATGGAGCACGGCGCAACCTCTGACGCGGATCTGCTGGCGCACCTGCACGCGACCGCCGCCAGCGGGCTCGCGGGCCTCGTGCGCGTCGAGTCCGGCGAGCGCCCTCGCAGCGGCCGCGCGCTCGACCTGGGCGCGGAGGGGATCATGTTCCCGCGCGTCGACAGCGCCGCTGACGCGGCGGCCGCGGTCGCGCACCTGCGCTATCCGCCCGACGGCGACCGCGGCGTCGCGACCTCGCACCGCGCGGCCGGCTTCGGCCTCGGCGACACGGCCGCGGCGATGCGCGAGCTGCCGCTCGCGATCGTGCAGATCGAGTCGCCGACGGCGGTCGCGGCGGCGCGCGAGATCGCCGCGGTGCCCGGCGTCGACGTGCTGTTCGTCGGCCCGCGCGACCTGCGCCACGCGCTCGCCGCCGCCGGCGAGCCGCCGGAGCGCTTCGACGAGTCGCTCGTGCAGGTCCTGGAGGCCGCCCGCGCGGCGGGCGTCGCGACGGGCATCTTCCTGCCCAGT
>DATHEP010000265.1:0-2327 GCA_035318525.1 Conexibacter sp. | reverse complement strand
GGCCACATCATCGCCCCGCCGATCCCCATCGCGGCGCGCGCGCCGATCAGCACGCCGACGTTCGGCGCCAGCGCGCCGAGCAGCGAGAAGAGCGGGAAGATCCCGGCGCCGATCACGAACACGCGCCGCCGGCCGAGCAGGTCCGCGAGCCGGCCGCCGGTGACGGTGAAGACGCCGAACACGAGCGCGTAGGCGTTGATCGTCCACTGGACGGTCGAGACGTCGACGCCGAAGTCGCTCTCGATCGCCGGCAGCGCGACCGCGAGCGCCGTGAAGTCGTTCGCGACGACGAAGATCGCGAGGCCGGTCGCGACCAGCGCGAGTCGGGTTCTGCTGTCGATCGGCGTAGGCCTGGGCGTCGCGGCGGCGCTGCTCACCGCGCGGGATCCTGGCACCTGGGGCGGAGGGCGGCAAGCGCGGTGGACGATCGGCGCCGGGGCGCCCGAAGCGGAGGGCGGCGCGCTCCCGCGTCGAATCAGTGGTCTGCATGCTCGAGGTCGATGCCGGCTCGTTCCTGACGATCGTCGTCGCGGCGGCGCTCGCGGCGCTGCTCGCCGGGCTCGTGGCGCGCTGGCTCGTGGTGCCGGTCGTCGTGCTCGAGCTCGTGCTCGGGATCGTCGTCGGCCCGGAGGCGCTCGACCTCGCGCACCCGGACGACTTCGTCGGCTTCTTCTCGAACCTCGGGCTCGGCATGCTGTTCTTCTTCGCCGGCTACGAGATCGACTTCGAGCGCATCCGCGGCGTGCCGCTGCGGCTCGCGGCGCTCGGCTGGCTGCTGTCGCTCGTGCTCGCCTACGCGCTCGGCGGCCTGCTCGCGCTCGCCGGCGTCGTGCTGTCGCTGCTGTTCACGGGCTCGGCGCTCGCGACGACCGCGATCGGCACGCTGATCCCGATCCTGCGCGACGCCGACGAGATCAGAACGCGCTTCGGCACCTACCTGCTGGGCGCCGGCGCGATGGGCGAGTTCGGCCCGATCCTGCTGATCACGCTCGTCTTCTCGACGAAGGGCGCGCTCGAGAACGCGCTGATCCTGATCGCCTTCGTCGTCGTTGCCGTCCTCGCGGGCATCCTGGCGGTGCGTTCGCTGGGGCGCGGCTGGAACCTGATCGAGCGCACGCTCGAGACGAGCAGCCAGCTCGCGATCCGCGTCACGGTCGTGATCGTCTTCGCGCTTGCGGCGCTCGCCTCCGAGCTTGGGCTCGACTTGCTGCTCGGCGGCTTCGTCGCCGGCATCATCCTGCGGCTCGCGCTGCAGGGGCGGGAGGTCGAGGTGCTGGAGTCGAAGCTGGCGGCCGTCGGCTACGGCTTCCTGATCCCCTTCTTCTTCGTCGCCAGCGGGGCCGCCGTCGACCTCGGGGCTCTGATCGACGACCCGATCCGCTTCCTCGAGGTGCCGATGTTCCTCGCGCTGTTCCTGATCGTGCGCGGCGCGCCGGCGCTGCTGCTCTACCGGCGGGTGCTCGACCTGCGCGACCGCAAGGCGCTCGCGCTGTTCAGCGCGACCGAGCTGCCGCTGGTCGTGGCGATCACGACGATCGCGGTGGCGGAGGGGCACATGCGCGACGTGACGGCCGCGAGCCTCGTGCTGGCCGCGATCTGCTCGACGGCGATCTACCCGATCCTGGCGCTGCGCCTGCGCGGTGACGCCCCGGCGGCGGCCGCGGGCGCCTGAGCACGCGCGATCTTCGGAGTCCTGGGCATAGAGAGGAGCCGTCTCGGCGCGCGGTTCCCTACAGTGGCCGAGTGCCCATCGCCAGCCGCACCGACCTGCGCAACGTCGCGATCGTCGCCCACGTCGACCACGGGAAGACGACGCTCGTCGACGGCCTGCTGCGCCAGTCGGGCGCGTTCCGCGCGGGCGCGGAGCTGACCGACCGCGTGATGGACTCGATGGACCTCGAGCGCGAGAAGGGCATCACGATCCTCGCGAAGAACACCGCGGTCCAGTACGGCGAGACGAAGATCAACATTATCGACACGCCCGGCCATGCGGACTTCGGCGGCGAGGTCGAGCGGGGGCTGACGATGGTCGACGGCGTGCTGCTGCTGGTCGACGCGAGCGAGGGGCCGCTGCCGCAGACGCGCTTCGTGCTGCGCAAGGCGCTGGAGGCGCGGCTGCCGGTGATCCTCGTCGTCAACAAGGTCGATCGCCCCGACGCGCGCATCAGCGAGGTGATCGACGAGGTCTACGAGCTGTTCCTCGACCTCGACGCCGAGGAGTCGCAGATCGAGTTCCCGATCGTCTACACCAACGCGAAGGACGGCTGGGCGTCGATGAGAGAGGGCGAGGAGGGGTCGACGCTGAGACCGCTGCTCGACCTGATCGT
>DATHEP010000264.1:0-5919 GCA_035318525.1 Conexibacter sp. | reverse complement strand
TGTGCGCGCTTGACGTCCTGCAGCGGATGCAGGCGCGCGTTGCCGGGCAACGCCGCGACGCGCTCGTGCAGCTTCGGGTTGTGCTTCATCGTGCACGAGCCGAGCGGGTAGAAGCCGGTGTCGAGGTCGAAGTTGCGCTTGCTCAGGCGGTGGTAGTGCCGCACGAGCTCGGGCTCGCTCACCTCCGGCAGGCGCGCCGGCGTGATGCGGCGGAAGCGGGCGGGCAGCAGCTCGTCGAGCGGCCGCTCGGGCACGTCGAGCTGCGGCACCACGAACGCGCGGCGGCCCGGCCGCGAGCGCTCGTAGATCGTCAGGTGGTCGTCCGCGGCGGCGATCGCGGACGAGGCCGGGGTCGTTGGTGCGCTCGGCGTGGTCACGCCCCCACCCCCGCCGGCGCTGCGCCGCGTTCGGCGGCGACGGCGCGCCCGAGCGCCTCGGCGAAGCGGTCGATCTGCGCGCGCGTGCGGCGCTCGGTGATCGCGACGAGCAGGCCGGCCGGGTACTCGGGGTACGTCTGCCCGAGGCGGTGGCCGGCGTTGATCCCCTCCGCCGCGAGCCGCTCGACCACGCGCTCGACGTCGGCGTCGAGCCGCAATGCGAGCTCGCGCACGACCGGCTGGTCGTGCAGCGGCTCCACGCCGTCCAGCGCGCACAGCGCGTCGCGCGCGTAGGCGGTCCGCTGCAGCAGCAGCTCACCGAGCTCGACGAGGCCCTGCCGCCCCAGCCAGCCGAGGTAGACGACGCCGGCGAGCGCGTTGAGCGCCTGCGCGGTGCAGATGTTGGAGGTCGCCTTCTCGCGGCGGATGTGCTGCTCGCGCGTCTGCAGCGTGAGCACGTAGCCGCGCTTGCCGTCGACGTCGACGGTCTCGCCCGCGATCCGGCCCGGCATCTTGCGCAGGTGCTCCTGCGCGGCCGCGAAGAAGCCGAACGAGGGCCCACCGTAGTCGAGCCGGTTGCCGAGCGTCTGCCCCTCGCCGACGGCGATGTCGACGCCCTGGGCGCCCGGTGGCTCGAGCACGCCGAGCGGGATCGGGTCACAGGCGCAGACGACGATCGCGCCGACGCGCTTCGCCGCCTCCGTCAGCGCCGCGACGTCCTCGACGGCGCCGAGGAAGTTGGGCTGCTGGAGGACGACTGCGCTGACGTCGTCGTCGGTCCCCAGTGCCTCGACCAGCGCGTCGAGGTCGGTCGCGCCGTCGCGCAGCGGGATCTCCTCGACCGTCTGCCCGTAGCCGCGCGAGAGCGTGACGAGCGTGTCGCGCGAGTGCGGATGCACGCCGCGCGAGGCGAGCACGCGCGGGCGCCCGTTCGTCAGCTTCGCGAGGTAGCCGGCCGCGCCGACCGCGCTCGGCCCCTCGTAGACCGAGGCGTTCGAGACGGGCAGGCCGGTCAGCTCGGAGATCGCCGTCTGGTACTCGAACATCACCTGCAGCCCGCCCTGCGAGATCTCCGGCTGGTACGGGGTGTACGGGGTGAGGAACTCAGAGCGCGACAGCAGCGTGTCGACCAGCGACGGCACGTAGTGGTCGTACATGCCCGCTCCGAGGAACGAGATCTCGTCCTCGCACGAGACGTTGCGCGACGCCAGCTCGCGCAGGTGCTCGTAGACCTCCTGCTCCGCCATCCCGGCCGGCAGCGCGAGCGGGCGGTCGAGCCGCAGCGCGCCGGGGACGTCGGCGAACAGCTCCTCGACGGACATGACGCCGATCGCGTCGAGCATCGCGCGGCGGTCGGCATCGGTCACTGAGGTGTACGTGGTCATGCGAGCAGCGGTCCGTTCAGCCGAGCTGGGCCCGATAGGTTGCGGCACTCAGCAGCGCGTCGCGCTCGCCCTGCTCCGTGATCCGCACCTTCACCATCCAGCCCTCGCCGTAGGGGTCATCGTTGATCTTCTCCGGCGCCTCGACGAGGTCCGCGTTGACCTCGACGATCTCGCCCGACAGCGGGGCGATCACGTCGGAGACGGCCTTCACCGACTCGACCTCAGCGTAGCTGTCGCCCTGTCTGATCTCGGTGCCGACCTCGGGCGGGTCGAAGAAGACGACCTCGCCGAGCGAGTCCTGCGCGTACCAGGTGATGCCGAACGTCGCGACCTCGCCGTCGACGTCGAGCCGCACCCAGTCGTGCTCGGGGTGGTACAGCAGCCCTTCGGGGTAGTCGCCCGCCATCACTCGGTCCCTCCCGTAGTTTGATGCGCAGATGAGTACAGCGGCTTGTCCTCGATCACGGCAGGACGGATCTTTCCGCGCACGTCGATCTCGATCGCCGTACCCGTCGCGGCCCGCTCGTCCGGCACGTACGCCATGCCGATCCCGACGCCGCGACACGGCGACAGCGTCCCGCTCGTGACCTCGCCGCCTCCCACGACCGGGTTCCCCTGGCGCGGGATCCCCGGACCGGCGAAGGCGAACGGCACGAGCCGCTCGACCGGGCCGGCGGCTCGCGCCGCGGCGACGGCGTCGGCACCGACGAAGCCGGTCTCCTCTCTGCAGCACCAGCCGAGCCCCGCCTCGATCGGCCCGCGCGACTCCATCAGGTCGTTGCCGTACAGGTGGAAGCAGGCCTCCAGCCGCAGCGTGTCGCGCGCCGCGAGCCCCGCCGGCACGACGCCCGCGGCGAGCAGCGCGTCCCACAGCGCCGGCGCGTCGCCGGGCGCGCAGAGAAGCTCGACGCCGTCCTCGCCCGTGTAGCCGGTGCCGCACACGAGCGCTGACACGCCCGCGAGCGTCAGCTCGGCCGCGCGCATGCGCGCCGGGAGCTCCTGCCCGGCCGCGAGCAGCGGCGCGAGCAGCCCGCGAGCAGCCGGTCCCTGCACTGCCAGCATCGCGTAGTCGTCGATGCGGTCGGCGAGCTCGACCTCGAAGCCGCTCGCGTGCGCGCGCAGCCACGCGAGATCCTTCGCGTGGTTGGCCGCGTTCGTGACGGTGAGGTAGCGGTCGTCCGCGAGGCGGTACGTGAAGAGGTCGTCGAGGACCCCGGCGTCCTCGCGGCACAGCACGCTGTACTGCGCGCCGCCGAGCGGGATCCGCGCAACGTCGTTCGACAGCATCCGCTGCAGGAACGCGAGCGCCTGCGGGCCGCGCGTCTCGACCTCGCCCATGTGCGAGACGTCGAACATGCCGGCGCCCTCGCGCACAGCGACGTGCTCCTCGCGCACGCCCGCGTACTGGACCGGCATCTCCCAGCCGGCGAACGGCACGAGCTTCGCCCCGGCCGCCTCGTGACGGTCGTGGAGGGGCGTGCGGCGGAGCTTCTCGGCGGCGGCAACCACGGATCGCGACCCTAGCAACGGGGACCGATTCCCGCCCTGCCCAGCCTGCGCGCGTCGTGCCATGCGGATAGGCCCCCCGGACAGCGGGTAGTTGTGGAAGCAACCCAGAAGAGGGAAGGAGACCTGATGTCCACAGGAGCGATCATCGCGATCGTCGTCGGCGTCGTGCTCGTCCTCATCCTGCTGGCGGTCCTGGCGCCGCGCATGCGCGAGCGCAAGAAGCACCGCCAACTCGAGGCGCGCCGCGGCGAGCTGGCAAGCGAGCACCGGGAGGCGGCGGAGACGCAGTCTGCACGCGCCCGCGAGGCCGAGGCGGAGGCACGCCGCGCGGAGGGCGAGGCGCAGCGTGCGAAGGGCGAAGCGGAGCTGCACGAGGCGCGTGCCGACCTGCACGACCGCGGCTTGGCGGACGAGGAGGTCGCGCGCGACAGCGGAGACCGCGTCGACGAGTCACAGGACCGACCGCTGCGAGGGGCATAGGACGAAATCCGCGGGACCGCGGCGAGCAGAGACGCCGCGGGCGCCCGCCCCTACTCGTCTGATGGGCTAGAGGATCTCCAGCACGCGCTCAACCGGCCGCGCCAGCACGGCGCGGTCGCCGTTGACGACGATCGGGCGTTGCAGCAGCTCCGGCCGCTCCGCCATCGCCGCGACGATCGCGTCCTCGTCGCCGCGAGCGGCGAGCTCGGCAGCGCCCGGCTCGCGCATACGCAACGCCTCGGCGGCCGAGATCCCGGCCTTCGCGAGCAGCGCGCGGATCTCGGGCTCGCTGAGCCCGTCTACGTGGTACTCGACGGTGTCGAAGTCGATCCCGCGCTCCTGCAGGAGCGCGGCGAGCTTGCGGCAGGTCGTGCAGGTGCGCTTCTCGTAGACGGTGATCGGCATCGGCGGGGAGCCTAGCGGCGACCTCAGGCCTCGAGCGGGGCAGGCGAGAGATCGAGCCCGCGGAACGAGTTGTTCGCCGCCATCTGATGCCCGAGTGCGCGCCGCGTGAGCACAACCAGGGGCCCGAGGAAGACAGCCCACGCCGCGACGACGAGCGGGACGCTCAGCCCGAGCGCCAGCAGGGCCGCGGTCCCGCACCACGCGAGCGACGGCGTGAAGCCGGCGGCGAACGCGTCCGCGTCCGCGTCCTCCACGAGCATCGGCGACCTCAGGACGAGCCCCACGGCCGTGTCGGGGAGCCCGGCGGCCCAGCTGGTCCGCAGCCACACGATGCCGTACACGAGCGACAGGCCCGCGAGCACCGCCAGCACCTTGCCGAGCGTGCCGGAGGCGAGGAACCGTTCGACGGCGCCCCCCAGGGCGACGCCCACCGCCATCGCGACGATCAGGTCGATCGCGCGTCGGTGCGCGCTCCCTGGGTACGAGTACGCCCCGGGGCGGTTGAGCGTGGTCCAGCTCGCACGCGTCGCCGGGGGCCGCACCGCGGCGTACATCGCCTCCAACTGGAGGTGGAGCGGAAGGCTCGCCACCAGGTAGGACCAGTTGCGCGGTGCGTCCAACCGCATGAGGAGAGCGTCGAGCACGCGGCGAAGGAGTCCCGGGGACATGCCGCGCGACGCATACGGTCGCTCCGGCTCCTCCGCCTGCTCGGCGGGAGCGATCGGCTCACGGCTGATCGCGTCCAGGAGCTCGTCGACCGTGGTAAGCCCAGACCGCCCGGACCGCCAGGGGTAGCCGACCTGCTGGACCAGCTCCGCCGCGAGCGGACTCAGCTCGTCGTCGAGCAGATAGCGCGCGAACGTGCCGTACGGCAGCCGCAGTCTGCCTATCGTGCACAGCGGCAGGGCCATCCGCGGATCGATCGACAGGCGTCGGTCTGGAACCTGCTCGTCGCCGCTCTCGGCGATCAGATCGGCTGCGCGTCCGACGGCGAGCGCGAGCGATCGATCCTCTCCGTCCGAGAACGGCTCCCAGATCCAGTCGCGCTCGACCGGCCGCGGCGGCGCGCGGAACTCCTTCAACCCTCGCTGCACCTCAGGGTTCGGGAGCAGCGCGGCCAGCCGCCATGCCGCCGTGTGCGCCAACCCGTGGCGGTCGCCCCACATGACCAACGCGATCGCCTGCGCAGCTGCGGCGGTGCCAATCGCCGTGAGGCTCTCAAGCGCCATCAGGTCGCCATCGATGACCCGATCGAACAGCGGCGCGACGGCGAGGTCGCCGAGTTGCTCGAGTGGCCCGCGGGCCGGCTCGGCATGGCGGCTCCCCACGAGGATCTTGGCGGCAGTCGGCAGGCAACTCGCAGCGATCGCCCGCGCTGCCGCCGCTGCCGTCTGCGGCGACGAGGCCGCCTCGAGCACCCGCTCGAGCTCGGACAGCACCCGCTGGCCGCGGCCTTCGACGTTCGCGGCGAGCGCACCCAGCGCGCGCTCGCTCGCCTCATCGGTGCCGCCTGCACGTAGGCGGTTGATCCAGGCGTTGACCACGCGGTCGGTCGTCGCGACGGCCACGCTGCGCGCGTCGGACAGCGCCTCGAGCGCCGTCAGCTCCGCGCCGGACGTCCACAGGCGGTCCACCATGTCCGTGGCGTTGTCGACCAGGCCGCACCAGATCTTCACGACCTCCCGCCAGGCGTCGGGATCTCTCGCGTAGCGGTCGAGCAGCTCGTCGGGCTCCGACAGCAGCTTCTCAGCGGCGAAGTACTC
>DATHEP010000263.1:0-4247 GCA_035318525.1 Conexibacter sp. | reverse complement strand
CGGCGTCGAGACCGTCGAACTCGCTTGAGCGTGAGACTGCCGGCGGCTCAGTCCGCCGGCCGGCGATACAGGCCGAACAGCAGGCCGCTGAGCAGGAAGGCGGCGCCGAAGTAGCCGGTCTCGACGCGCAGCACCTCGTCGTCGACCACCGGGCTGACCATCCACGCGACGAACAGCGCGGCGCACAGCAGCCAGGCGGCTGACGCCAGGCCGGCGCGGCGGCGCGCGAGCGCTGCCTGGTTGAGCGTGCCGGCGATCAGGTGGAAGCCCATCCCGAGCGCGACCAGCGCGAGCCCGCCGCGCTCGTAGGTGAAGCCCTTGTCGCCCAGCACCGTGTCCATCACCCACGGACCGATCGCGAGCAGCCCGAGCGCGACCGCGCCCGCGAAGGCGGCGATCGCGAGCACCGTCAGGCGGATCGCCCGCGCGAACTCCTCCGCGCTCTCGCGCACCTCGAGGCCGGCGAGATGGGGGAGGATCGAGGTCTGGATCGCCTGGAACAGCTGCAACGGCGCGCGCACGATCAGCAGCACGTTGAAGACGAACCCGGCGAGCACCTCGCCCGAGGAGGCGTTGACGATCAGCACCGCCGCGTTCATCAGCGTCTGCTCGGCGAGCATGATCCCGAACACGGCGATCGCGAAGCGCGTCCCATGGTGAATCGTGAGGTCAGCGGCTGCCTCCTCGATCTCGGCGTGCGCGGGGCCCTCCATCGCGGCGTCGAGCACCGGCGCGTCGCGCAGCGCGTCGTCGTCCACCTGCTGTCGTACGCGCCCGAGCGCGAACGGCACGACGACGAGCGAGATGAACGGCGCCACCGCCATCCCGAGCGCGATCGCCGACTGGCCCGACGTGATGCCGACGACCGCCGCGAGCGCGAACAGGAAGCGCGAGGTCGACTCCAGCAGCACGAGCCCGCCGTAGAGGCCGAAGCGCTGGTGCCCCGCCAGCCAGCCGCGCGCGAAGTAGCTGCCCGCGTAGGCGAGCACGCCGACGACCGTCATCCAGTAGAGCGCCGAGGAGCCGTCGTACAGGTGGTCGGTGATCTCGCCGCGCAGCGCGAGCGCGACCGCCAGGAACAGCAACGCGAACGCCAGCTGGATCGTCGCCGGCACGCGCAGCGGATGGCCCGCGAGCCCGCGAGCCCGCCGCTCGGCGATCGTGCGCGAGAGCAACTGCTCGATCGGCCGGTAGATCACCGACAGGATCACGAACATGACCGACCACATGAGGCTCACGCGGCCGTACGCCTCGCTGCTGAGCGCGTTGCTCGCGAGCGCCAGGTAGAGGAACGAGAAGATCCCGGTCGAGGCGATGCCGATCGTCAGCACGCGCGCGCCGCGCCCGTACGACCCACCTTCGCCGCTGCGGGACGCCGCGCTGCTGGGGCTGGCGCCGGAAGGCTCGCTAGCCGCCGAGCCGGACAAGCAGCATCGTCCAGGGGAACGGCGACCGCTTCTCGACGACCTCGCCGTGCTGCGACAGCAGCCGCACGAACGAGCTCTTCGACCAGTGATTCACGTGCCCCGGCGTGTTGCCGAGCTCCTTCAGGTACGCGCCGCGGGCCATGTTGAGCATGCGCCACAGCGGCTCGCGCGGCACCGACACGAGCAGGTGCCCGCTCGCGACGCGCGCCATCTCGGCGACCGTGTGCGCGGGGTCGGGGACGTGCTCGAGCACCTCGATCGCGCACGCCAGGTCGAACTCGCCGTCGGCGAACGGCAGGTTCTCCGCCGGGATCGTGCGGTACTCGAGGTTGGGCCGCCGGCGCGTCTCCCACTCGGCCTTCAGCTTGTCGTCGTCGAGGTCGATCCCGACGATCCGCCGCTCGCCGAGCTGCTGCGCCCACTGGTGCGTCAGCACGCCCTCGCCGCAGCCGACGTCGAGCACGGACTGCGGGGCCGCCTGCGCGAACAGCTCAGCGAGCGTGCCCTCGAAGCCGGCCATCAATCGCCGCACGACGGGATTCGTCGAGCCGTACTTGTCGAACGTGTTGCCGGTCGGGACTTCCTCGACCGGCGGCGTCGTGGCGCTCATACCTCGATCGTCTCCCGCTTGACCGGTCGCTCGCCCGTGCCGGGCTCGTAGTGCGACGGCTCGATCCCCATCGCCAGCTCGATCCGTCGCACACGCTCGAACGTGCGCTGCGACAGCATCCGCTGCGCCGACAGCAGGTCGCCGATCACGCCGAGCGCGGCCAGCAGCATCGCGGCGATGAACAGCACCGCGCCGAGGATCAGCGACTGCACGTGTCCGGCACCTTCGCCCTGGATCCAGGAGACGAGGAAGCGCGTCCACACGGCAAGCGCGGCGACCCCGACGACGATCGCGCCGCCCCAGAAGACCTTCAGCGGCTCGTACTGCGCGTAGATGCGGAAGATCGAGATCGCGTTGCGGCGCACGTAGGCGCCCATCGACGGGAAGAGGCGCGATTCGCGCGTCTTCGGGTTCGTGCGGATCGGCACGTGGTCGATCGCGACGAGCTGCTTTCCGGCCTGGATGATCGTCTCGAGCGTGTACGTGAATCTCGAGACGACCTGCATCTGCAGCGCCGCCTCGCGGTTGTAGGCGCGGAAGCCCGAGGTCGTGTCGGGGACGGTCGTGTCCGAGGCCTGCCGCACGACCCACGAGCCCGCCTTCTGCAGCAGCTTCTTGAGCGGCGAGAAGTGCTCGATCGTCTCGACCTGGCGATCCCCGACGACCATGTCGGCCTTGCCGGCGACGATCGGCGCGACGAGCTTCGGGATATCGCGGCCGTCGTATTGGTTGTCGGCGTCGGTGTTGACGATCACGTCGGCGCCGAGCTTGAGCGCGGCGTCGATGCCGGCTTGGAAGCCGGCTGCCAGTCCCTTGTTGTTCGTCAGCTTGACGATGTGATCGACGCCGTGAGCGCGCGCGACCTCGATCGTGCGGTCGGTCGAGCCGTCGTCGATCACGAGCCACTCGACCGCGTCGATGCCGGGAACCTCCCGGGGGAGGTCGGCGAGCGTCAGCGGGAGCGTCCGCTCCTCGTTGAAGCAAGGGATCTGGATGATGAGCTTCATGGACTAGACTCGCGCCGCAGTATTCCATGCGCCGCCCCGACCGCACGACTCTCGCGCTCGCTGGCGTACTGGCCGCCGCCGCGGGGCTTCGCCTCTGGGGGATCCGCCACGGCCTGCCGTTCTCGTACAACATCGACGAGGAAGGCCACTTCGTCCCGGTCGCGATCGGCTTCTTCGGCCACGACCTGAACCCCGGCTACTTCCTCAACCCGCCGGGCTACACGGAGCTGCTGTACGCGATCTACGCGGTCTGGTTCGGCGGGCGCGACGCCGTTGCCCACGCGTACGCCGACAACCCCAGCGAGGTCTTCCTGATCGCGCGCGTGACGGTCGTGCTGCTCGGCACGCTCTCGGTCGGCCTCCTCTACGCCGCCGCCGCACGCTTCTTCGACCGCACCGTCGCACTGCTTGCAGCGGCCATCGCTGCGTGTGCGTTCCTGCCGGTCTTCTACAGCCACCTCGCGCTCAACGACGTGCCGGCGACGGCGCCCGCCACGCTCGCCCTGCTCGGCGCGGCGCTCGTCCTGCGCGGCGGCGGCTGGCGGGCGGCGCTGTTGGGCGGGGTCGGCGTCGGGCTCGCCGCCGGCACGAAGTACACGGCCGGGATCGTGTTGCTGCCGCTGCTGACGGCGATCCTCGTGCAGGCGCGCGCGCAGCGCGAGCCGTTCGTTCGCGCCGTCGCTCTCCCGGTCGTCGTCGCGTGCGCGGCCACGCTCGCCGGCTTCCTCGTCGCGAACCCGTACGCGCTGCTCGACTTCGACGCCTTCCGCGAAGGCGTCGCCAGACAGCGCACGCTCACGAGCGGGGAGGAGCTTGCGAAGCTCGGCCTGACGCAGGAGAACGGCGTCCTCTACTACCTGTGGACGCTCACCTGGGGGCTCGGCTGGATCCCCGCGCTGGCTGCCCTCGGGGGGGCGGTGCGGTTGCTGGTGCGGGATCGTCGGCTGGCGCTCGTGCTGTTGCCGGCGCCGGTGCTGTTCGTGCTGTTCATGGGCCTGCAGGAGCGTTACTTCGGACGTTGGCTGCTGCCGGTGCTGCCGATTGCGGTCCTCTTGGCGGCATCGTTCGGGATGGCCGTGGTGCGCGCCGTGGCCGCCCGCGCGCCGCGTGTGGCCGTCCCCGCGACGATCGCGGTGGTTGCCGCCCTGCTCGCCCAGGGCCTCGTCACGACGATCCACAACGACCGCGTGCTCGCGCAGGAGG
>DATHEP010000262.1:0-2104 GCA_035318525.1 Conexibacter sp. | reverse complement strand
CCTCTTCCCGGTGCTCGCGGTCGCGCCGGACGGTCACGCGCTGCTGGCGTGGGCGCGGGCCGGCAGAATCGGCGAGGAGGCCGAGGTGGTCGTCGCCGAGCGCCCGCCGGGCGGGTCGTTCGGGGAGCCGGTGCTGGTGAGCGCCCCCGGCGCGGACGCCTTCGGGGCGGCGGTCGCGACGGCCGCCGGCGGCGACGGAGCGCTCGCCTGGATCCGCAACGAGACAACGCCGTACGAGCTGCACGTGCGCGGCTTCGACGCGAGCGCGCCGACGCTGAGCGGCGTCGCGATCCCGCCAACCGCGACCGCCGGGGTGCCGGCGTCGTTCGCCGCCTCGGCGTTCGACCTGTGGGGTCCGGCGACGATCAGATGGGACTTCGGCGATGGCGCGACCGCGGCGGGCTCGACGGTGCAGCACGCGTATACGCCGGGAACCTACTCGGCGTCGGTGGTCGCCACCGACGCGGTCGGCCTCAGCGCGCCTGCGCAGACCGGCATCGTGCGGGTGGCCGGTCTGCCCACCGAGTCCGGGCCGCCCGCGCTGTCGGGTGCGTCGGTTAGACCGGCGGCGTTCCGCGTCGGCAGAGCGCCGACCGCGGTGAGCGCCGCGAGACGCAGAGGCGCGAGAAGGCGCCGCAGCGTTCCGGCCGGCACGACCTTCGGCTTCACGCTCGACCGCGCCGCGACCGTGACGATCTCGTTCGCGCGGCGGGCGCCCGGGTTGCGATCCGGCACAGGCAGAGGCGTGACCTGCGCAAGACCGTCGAGACGACTCCGCAGAGCAAGAGCGAGACGCTGCACGCGCTCGATCCCCGCCGGCGCGCTCACGCGCAGAGGGAGCCCGGGCTCGAACGCCGTCCCGTTCAGCGGCCGCGTCGGCAGACGTGCGCTCGCCCCAGGCAGATACCGCGCGACGTTCACGGCCAGCGCCGACGGCTCCGCCGGCGCACCGAGAACGCTCTCGTTCCGCGTCGTCCGCTGAGCACTGCGGATCTGAGCACCTATGGGTGCTCGAAACCCGCCGTGATCGCCGCGCGTCCGCCTACTCCGGCTGCAGGATCGGCCGGATCATGATGTCGGAGATGTCGACTCTCTTCGGGCGGCTGACGGCGTACATGACGGCGTCGGCGACGTCGTCCGCCGCCAGCGCCCACTGCGAGACGTCGTTCTCGAAGAACGGCGTCGCGACCATGCCGGGCTCGATCAGCGTCACACGCACGCCGCTGTTGTCGTCGAGCTCCTGGCGGGCCGCCTGCGCCATCGCCGTGACCGCCCACTTCGTGCACGAGTAGAGCGACCCGGGCAGCGCGACGCGGCCGGCGACCGACCCGGTCAGCAGCAGGTGCCCGCGCGACTCGCGCAGCGACGGGATCGTCGCGCGCAGCGTCAGCGCGGCGCCGTAGACGTTCGTCAGCACCATCGACTTCCAGTGCTCCGGCGACTCCTCGAGGAAGCCGCGCGTGGCGCCGAAGCCGGCGTTCGCGAAGACGACGTCGAGGCGGCCGAACGCGTCGAGCGCGGCCGCCACCATCGCCTCCTGCTGGTCCCACTCGGTCACGTCGCAGGCGACCGCGAGCGCGCGGTCCGGTCCGCCCAGCTCGGCCGCGAGCGCGTCGAGCCTGTCGGTCGAGCGCGCCGCCAGCACCAGGCGGTGGCCGGCCGCGGCGGCCTGCCGCGCGGTCGCCGCGCCGATGCCGGACGAGGCGCCGGTGATGAGGAAGACGGGGTCGGGCATGGGGCTCCTGCCTTTCAGGTCTCGAAGGTCGCGAGCGGATGTCGCTCGCGCAGGAACTCGGCGAACAGCGGGACGGTGAAGTCGACCAGACCGCGGCGCGGGCTCCACACCAGTCCCTTGCGGATGAGGCTGTTGCGATACACGGAGACGCCGCGTTGGTCGCTGGCGCCGAACAGCTCGGCGACGTCCGGCGTCCGCCCGGGCAGCGAGGGCAGCGTCGCCATCGCCGCGAGATAGCGTTGCTCGGCGTCCGTCGCCAGATCCATCCGCGGTCCGAAGAAGCTCGCGGACAGGGATTCGCTCACGATCTCGCGGGCCGCCTCGACGTCGTCGAGCGCGATCGGCGAACGCTCCGCCTGGTTCCACAGC
>DATHEP010000261.1:0-4408 GCA_035318525.1 Conexibacter sp. | reverse complement strand
CGAGCTGCGCCTCGGGAAGGCTGAGCACCCCGCGCACGCGGGTGCGCGTGGTCTGCGGCTTGTCGCTGACGATGCTCACCTTCTGCCCGCAGAACGCGTTGACGAGCGTCGACTTGCCGACGTTGGGTCGTCCGGCGAGCGCGACGAAGCCGCTGCGCGTCACTCCTGCACCCAGCGCAGCAGCTCGGCCTGGAGCGCGAGCATCTCGCCGTCGTCGGCCTCGTGGTCCATCCCGGTCAGGTGCAGCACGCCATGGACGACCGCCTCGCTGAGGTCCTCCGTGCGCGGCGGGCAGATGACGACGTCGCCCAGCTCGCGCGGGGCGCCGTTGGCGGCGGGCGCCGGAGCGCCATCGCCGTCGACCCCGTCGATCGGGAACGACAGCACGTCCGTCGGCGCATCGCGCCCGCGGTGGTCGCGATTGAGCGCCTGGATCGTCTGCTCGTCGACGAACGCGACGGCGACGTGCCCGTCCTCGATCCCGGCCGAGGAGAAGGCGAGCATGCACAGCTCCTCGACGTCGAGCGCGGTCAGCTGGTCGACGACGCCGTCCTCGAGCCCGATGACCTCAACCTCGAGGATCGGTCCCACCTGCCCCGTTCATGCCCGCCGGCGGTCGGCGGGGCGCAGCTCGGGCGCGAGGCGCTGCTGGTGGTCGGCATAGGCCGCAACGATCCGCTGCACCAGCTTGTGGCGGACGACGTCCTCGCCGCCGAAGCGGATGAACTCGATCCCCTCGACCTGCTCCAGCACCTCGCCGACGACGACGAGGCCGGACTGCTGATCGCTCGGAAGGTCTATCTGCGTGACGTCGCCGGTGACGACCATCTTCGAGTTGAAGCCGAGCCGCGTGAGGAACATCTTCATCTGCTCGGGGCTCGTGTTCTGCGCCTCGTCGAGGATGATGAAGCTGTCGTTGAGCGTGCGCCCGCGCATGAACGCGAGCGGCGCGACCTCGATCACGCCGCGCTCCAGGTGGGCGGAGACGCGCTCCGGGTCGATCATGTCGTGAAGCGCGTCGAACAGCGGGCGCAGGTACGGGTCGACCTTCGCCATCAGGTCGCCGGGCAGGAAGCCGAGCCGCTCGCCCGCCTCGACGGCCGGGCGCGTGAGGATGATGCGATTGACCTCGCGACGGGCAAGCGCGGCCGCCGCCATCGCGACGGCGAGGAAGGTCTTGCCGGTGCCGGCCGGGCCGACGCCGAACGTGATCGTGCTGCGACGGATCGAGTCGACGTATCTCTTCTGGTTGACGGTCTTCGGCGCGACCTTCGTCGAGCGATGGCGCCACACGACGTCCTCCAGGATCTTGCCCGGCGACTCGTGCTGGTCGAGCGCCCCCTGGACGGCGTCGATCGTGCCGGGCGCGATCTCGTGGCCCTGCGCGATCAGGTCCGACAGCTCGCGCACGACCTGGATCCCCGCCTCTACGGCCTCGTCCTCGCCTTCGAGCGTGAGCATGTTGCCGCGCAGGAACACGTCGCAGTCGAGATGGCCCTCGAGCGAGCGCAGGACCGCGTCCTGCGTGCCCGCGAGCTCCGCGGCGACGGCGTTGTCGAGCTCGACCTGGCGTTTCACCGCGATGCGAGCGCCCCCTGCACGCGTGCCGAGACGCGCTTGCCGTCGGCGCGACCCGCCACGCGCGTCATCGCCGCCTTCATCACCGCGCCCATCTCCTTCGGCGTGCTGGCGCCCGTCTCGGCGATCGCGTCGGCGACGATCGCGTCGAGCTCGGCGTCAGACAGCTCGGCCGGCAGGTAGCCGGCGATCAGGTCCGCCTCGCCTTCCTCCCGGTCGGCCAGCTCCGCGCGACCGCCGTCGCGGAACTGCGTGGCGGCGTCGAGCCGGCGCTTGCGCTCGCGGCGCAGCACGGCGACCTCGTCCCCGCTGCCCTCCTTGGCGTCCTTCTGCAACTCGGAGAGGATCATCCGCAACGCGCCGACGCGGTCCTTGTCACCCGCCTTCATCGCGGTGGTGAGGTCGGTCTTGAGCTGCTCGGCGACGGTCACGTACGGTCAAGCATAGCCGCGTCCGGGACGGCGACGGCGGCGTTCTGGACGAGCTTCACGAGATCAGCATGACCTCGCAGCCGAGGCCGGGTGCGCGAGCGAGCTTCGCGTCGCGCGTGTAGACCGGAGCATCCAGCACGCCAGCCAGCGCGACGTACGCCGCGTCGTACGCGGTCAGGTTGTCCCGTAGGCGCCAGATGCGGTCGAGCAGCATCGTGTGCGACACGCGCGATACTGGCAGGAAGGCAAGCTCGGCCAGCGCTCGCAAGGCGCGGTCGCCGGCGATCCGTCGCGCCCGTCGCGCACGCCGAAGCGCCGAGATCACCTCGAGGTCCAGCACCTCGGGCGCGAACAGACGTCTCCCGGCGAGCCGCGCGCGGATGTCGTCGGCGGCGTCGTTGTCCTCGGCGACTACTCCGACGAGGACCGAGGCGTCGACGACGATCATCGGGAGTCGCGATCGGCGCGGATACTGTCGACCACGAATCTCGCGTCGATTCTGCTCCCCGAGAGCTGGCCGAGTCTCTCGAAGACCTCGTCGAGCGTCGGGTTCCGCGCGAAGTCGGTCAGGAACGCGAGCATGTACTCCTGGAGTGACTGCCCGGCGAGCGCGGCGCGGCGTCTCAGGACTCTGTGAACGTCTGCGGGAACGTTCTTGATCTGCACGGTTGCCATGGAACCACACGGTAGCGCCAATCTGGCGCCACTGCATGCGAATTGGCGCCAATTCTGCGCAGAGTCGATCTGAAGCGCGACTCAGACCTGTGTCTTGGGCGTCTCCGGCTGTGACGCAGGGCGCCCGCCGTCGGAGACGCCGCCGTGCCGCTCCAGCTCCGGCGGGTGGCCGAGCTGGCCCAGCTCGGAGGTGTCGCGGTCGAACAGCAGCGACACCGTCCAGTCGGCGACGAGGCGCAGCTTTCGCCGCATGCCGGGCATGTTCGCGAGGTGGTAGGTGCGGGCGAGGAACCAGGCCGGGAAGCCGCGCCACTTGATCCCCATCGTGCTGGCGACCGCCTGGTGGCGACCCATGTCGACGAACACGCCGAGCGTTCTGTACTTGAACGGCTTGACGCGGCCTTCGACGCCCAGCTCGGCCGCGACGTTGCGCGCGACGCGGCGTCCCTGGCGGATCGCGTGCTGCGCGGTCGGCGGCGACGCCTGGCCCTTGCGCGCCGGGTCCGGCACGGCGGCGGCGTCGCCGATCGCCCACACGTTCGCGTGGTCGCGCACGCGCATCGTCTGGTCGACGTCGAGCCGGCCGGCCGGCGTGAGCGGCAGCCCGAGTCTCGCGACGACCGGGTGCGGCTTCACGCCCGCCGTCCACACGACCGTGCGCGCCGGGATCGTCTCGCCGCCGCGCAGGCGCACCGTGCGGTCGGTGACCTCCTCGATCGTCGTGCCGGTGCGGATCTCGATCCCGCGGCCGCGCAGCTCGCGCTCGGCGAAGGCGGCCAGGTCGGGCGCAACCTCGGGCATCACGCGCTCCTTCGCCTCGACGAGCACGAAGCGCATCCCCTGCACGCAGCAGCGCGGGTAGAGGTCGATGATGTCGCTCATGAAGTCCTGCAGCTCCGCGAGCCCCTCAAGGCCCGCGTAGCCGGCGCCGACGAACACGAAAGTCAGGTACTCGGCGCGCGTCTCGGCGTCGGGGATGGTCTCCGCGATCTCCAACTGCGAGATCACGCGGTTGCGCAGCGCGATCGCCTCCGACAGCGTCTTGAAGCCGAGCGCGTGCTCGACCAGGCCGGGGATCGGCAGCGTGCGAGAGATCGAGCCGAGCGCGACGATCAGCTGGTCGTAGTGGAGGTGGTGGCGGCGGCCGTCGAGCGAATCGACGAGCAGACAGTTGCTCGCGGGCTCCGCGCTGCTGACGCGCCCGAGCCACAGATCGGTCGTTCTGAGCTGCTCGCGCAGCGGCACGACGACGTGGCGCGGCTCGAGCGTCCCGGCCGCCGCCCCCGGCAGCAGCGGCGTGTACAGCAGGAAGTTGACGTCGTTGACGAGCGTGACGCGCGCGCTGTGCGGCGGCAGCACGCGCTCGAGCGTGCGAGCGGCGTAGTAGCCGCCGAAGCCGCCACCGGCGATGACGATGTCCCAGGCCATGGTGTGACGAGCGTATGCCCGCTGGGGCGTTGAGACCAACCGCACGATCGCCGACGGCGCGGGTCCGGCTATAGCATCGTTATCGTCTGCGTCGGGCTCATCGCGCCGAACGCGCCGCTGACGGTCAGCGTGGCCGGGCAGAACGCACTGCCTCTGACGAACCCCATCGTGCCTTCGACGATCGTCCCTGGGCCCGCGATGAAGCGGTCTTCGGGTCCTCCGGGCGTGCGGACCCATAGGATCGTTATCGGATATCTCGGAAAATTGATTTCGTAGCGACAGCTCAGTCCGCTGAG